>JAFYUX010000162.1 GCA_017549385.1 Bacillota bacterium | reverse complement strand
GGATTTCTCTGGTTCTTTATCAACATGATGTCCAAAGCAAACCGCTATCCTTCCCAAACGGTATTTAATGGTGTTTTTATGTACGAAGAGTAACTCAGCACAACGGCTTACGCTATTGTTTGCATCCAGAAGATATGAGCTCAGGGTATCAGATAATTCTGTATTTTCGCTGAAATCCTCTAACTGCTTAAGCGGCTTCAACATAAAATCTATAGACTCTTCCCCTCTGTCTACAATGCTGTGACACATTGCTACATATTCAAGTTCTGCAAGAGAATATCCTTGTCTTGTTGGCCAAATACTTTTAGCTGAGTTAGTATGCTCTTTGATCAGCAGGAATGCACGTCTAACATCATTAGTATCTACCAGCCCCTGACATCTTACCAGAGTAACTGAAATTCCCTCTTCAGCAAGACTTTCCACCAAAGCATTACCCAGCTCTGTAACATCTTCGTTTTTATCACGCCATGCCATAAATCCTACTATATAGCCTTCGTACATATCAGCTATAGACGTATCACAACGATATTCTAAAAGATTTCTTAATTGAGACAGAGTCTCCATAGCTTGCTTTTGACGTTGGGACTCTTCTACATTTTCCAGCTTTAAAACCCACATAGAATGAATAGATGCAATGTCTATATTAAAAAGTTCTGCAAGTCTGCGCATTTTAAGAGGTTCATCACGGAAAATAGCACGAATTAATTCAGAAATCTCTACATCATCATGCTTGTTACTCCATAAGCTAGAAGCTAATCTTACTAATTCTACTGCCTGAAAAACAACTTCTTTACTAAAAGCACTGCCATCCTTTACAAGATACAATTCCATGGAATCCGGATTTCCCTGATTTAACGGACAACGCCAAACCGTACGACTGCTGCTCACAGAAACCGGAGTCATAATATCAAATCCTGTAAACTCATTGATAGACACTTCCAGTGACATAGGCCAGTTTGACTGCCCTAATATATGTCCAAAACGATCTGCTAAAATAATAGATGTACGGATACGATCTCTAGCCATACGCAGTACAGCATCTACAGTACGATGATGTTCTGGTAATCTACACATCTGATCAAGTACATCCGTCAGAAGAGAAATGCCTTCTGTCTGATCCTTGATAATAGCTTCCATTACTTCTGTGATAACTTCGCTATAACGTAAATCAAGACGATTTTCAGGCATAACAATAAGAACAAAATCCAGTTCATCTGCCAGCTTGATTAAAGCAGGATCCACCTGTGGCATAAAAATACCCACATAGTAAAGTATCATGCCGGCTTCACCTACCGAAGCAAGTCTGCGGATATTGTCACACTGTTGCTGAACATTATCAGGTATATGAGCAAAAGCTGTAATTACAAGTTCACTGCCATAAAAATCGATATTTTCAAGAATTTCCTGCTGAACATCATTTGGCTCAGCAAACTCAAGAACAGTTACAGCGGACAATGCTCTCGTAAGACCATCTTCCCCTGCTACAACTTTTGCGCCACTCATACATGGCAGTTTCATTACATCATTAACAGTAACACTCATAAAAAACTCCTAAAGGATATATTTATAGCTCTCCAGCTATACGCCGGAGAGCTTAATTTCAATATTAATTCATGCTATAAAATCTCTGCAGAATTGTAGCGATTTCCGCTCTTGTTGTCTTGTCTGCAGGATTAAATGTATTTGCTGTCTTACCAGTCATGAGACCACTGCCTGCAGCATACGCCACTGCAGGTTTTGCATAATCTGCAATCTTTGCTACGTCCTTGTAAGACTTGATATCGACACTGTCACCAGCGCTTACATCATAACCCTTGTACTGGCAGTACAGGTAAATAGTGGCCGCAAGTTCCTGTCTTGTCATTGGAGTGTTTGGCTGGTAATCGCTGTCCGCTTCGTGAACAATACCCTGACTTTCAGCCCATGTAACAGCCTTTGCATACCAGTTAGCAGCTTCTGCTTCAGGTACCTCTACAGCAGGCTTGCCTTCCATATTGTAAACAATCTGGAGGAATTCAGCCCATGTGATATTGCTGTTTGGCTTGAAATTCTTGTTTTCGTCACCCTGCATCAGGCCCTTCTTCATTACGAAGGCTACGCCTTCATTGTACCAGGAAGTTGCAGGAAGATTACCTGTTGTAGAGCTTACTGTTGACCAGTATGGTACAAGCGCTACTGTGAGAGAATCTCTCCATGTGTTGCCATTTGCACGCTTAATATCGAGAGTATTTAATACGATACTACGTACACGCTGACGAGTTGATGAACTTTCCGGCTGCATGATTGAGCTGATTGAGCTGATAACATAGTAGTTACCGTTTTCCTTGCCCAGATACATCATTTCATGACCGCTGAAGAACAGGATAGAGCCTAATGGAAGTGCATCGAGGAACTTTTCTCTTTCTTCACGGCACATGTTTGTCATGTCCACCTTAGTCATAGGCATAGCAGACTGCCATGTTGTATTTCTAGCCAGTTCGAGGCCGAAACACTTATAGATATTTCTTACATAACCAGAGCAGTCATCAGATAACATGCTTCCGCCCCAGCCGTATGTATTACCTAAAGCATTAAAGGCAACAGATGAAATGTTTGCCTTTGTCATTGGCAGATAACCTTCACTTACCTTTTTGCTTTCAGAAATAAGAGTAAGCTTTTTTGAATAACTGCCATCTGCGTTCCTTACAGGAACATAAACAACGTGGTTGTTATACGTAGCACGGTTGTCGATAAGTACGTTTGGATTGCTGTGATCGGCGATCTCGAGAACTGTACCCATTGTGAGCATCAGATTTGAAGTTGATGGTGCATATACAGACTTTTCTGTGTAGGTCTTGTCTGCATAAACTACGAGAGAATTTTCTGGAGCAATATCCCATGCTGCAAGCCATTCTGTCTTGTCTGCACAGATAGCAACAGCTTCTGCAGGTACCCAGCCTGAACAGCACACGCTCTTTGCAAGATAATACTTGCCGTCGGCTGATACAGATGTGATAACCAGTGGCTCATTTACTCTAACTGTTGCAAGATAGAGATAGTCAAAATCTAAATCTTTAGGGTCGTCCCAGATAGGTGTTTCCGAAGGAAACGATCTGAGTTCTGTTCGTGCAACTGCTACACCGTATTTTGTTTTCTGTTCTTTCTGAGCATTTGGATTCTGAGTGTTTTTGATCATTGGATCAAAGTCAGCCTGAGTAGACTTTTTGTCTGTGCCCAGATAAGTCCAGCCGATATAGTAGTCAGCATCTGCCTGGCTTGACTTGAGAAGAGACGCGTTGAGGGCTACTCCATCTACTACGTCTTTCTGATTTTTAAGGTCGTACATGCCAGTGCCAGATGTTGCGATAGTCTTTGCATTGAGAGCCTGGATTTCACTGTTTGTCATAAGTACAGTCTGATCTTTAGACCAGTAAGATGCCTTTGACATTGCAGAAGTTACACCTGGAAGGTATGCAACTGCCGCCATAACCGGCGTCACAGCCATGCATACAATAAGCATAGCCGCAATTAAAATGGATAAGATTCGTTTTTTGTTCATATTTGTCTCCTTCGTACTTTTTTCATAACAACGAAATAAGCTGTAACAATCATAATATTTGTTGCAATCCAGCTCAGCGGATATACCGCCAGCAGGGATTCGAACGTCTGTGTCGTAGGGAATACTGTGTAAACCCAGGCTAGTCTTAGTACGCATACACCAAGTACCGTAAATATTGCCGGCGAAAGTGAGTACCCGAGGCCTCGCATGCCGCCTGATAAAACTTCGTAGATGCACGCGATGGCGTTGAGCATCAGGATGTATTTCATACGCACTATACCCACTTCTATAACGCCAGCATCTGTTGAGAATATGCCGATAAGCGGATATCTTAAAATGAAGCAGGTCACGTCAAACACAATTGTAAATATGATGCACCAGCCGAGGGAAATCCTTACTGCCCGTTTGCATCTGTCCAGTTTTTGCGCTCCGTAGTTTTGGCTTACAAATGTTGTTGCTGCCGATACAAAAGCACTGATAATAAACCAGGCCAGGAATTCAAAGTTTACAACTGCGGCACCTGCTGATACAACCGTAGAACCAAAACCGTTTATGCTTGTCTGGATAACTACGTTTGATAATGAGAATACCATGTTCTGGAGACCTGCAGGAATACCTATGCGCATGATACCTGCAAGACTCGGCTTGTCGATAGACAGTTTCTGTGGCTCGAGCTTGATATCCCCGGTTTCCTTAAGCAGATAATAGATAACAAGTATGGCGCTGAGAATATTTGAAATGACTGTGGCCACACCTACACCTATAACGTGCATGTGGAAAACGATTACGAAAATCAGGTTAAAGATTACGTTTACAACGCCGGCAATAACGAGAATCACCAGCGGTCGTTTTGTATCTCCCACACTTCGCAATATGGCTACACCAAAGTTATATACCATGGCAAAAGGCATACCGCAGAAATAGATTCTCAAATAAATTGTGGCCAGATCTATAACATCCGATGGCGTCGCCATCCACTCCAGCATAAACCTGGAAGCGGCGCATCCGATAAATACCAGCAGCACACCGCTGACAGCGGCCACCGTAATGGAAGTATGCACAGCCTTTGAGATCTTATCCCGCTCGCCGCTGCCCACATGTCTTGCGACAAGTACGCTGGTACCTACCGTAAGACCTATAAACATATTTATAATCAGATTTACCAGCGCGGTGTTGCTGCCTACTGCCGCAAGCGCCGCCTTGCCTGCAAAGCGGCCTACAACAGCAGCATCTGCCGCTGTAAAAAGCTGCTGAAGCATGCCGCTCAATGCCATGGGGAGCGCAAAGAGCAGAATCTTGTCCCACAGGGACCCGTTCAGCATATCCATTTCACGTTTCATATTTATTTCTCCGAATTTTAAATCCGATAATTGCTACGATTTTTACTTTACTCTTAATTATATCATCTGATAATCAGCCACGATATAAAAATCAGCAGGTCCCTGTGTTTTTTAATCCGGCGCTCCCCTTCTAAATTTCTCCCAAAACAAGAAAAACCGCTGAAGCAGTTTTATCTACTGCACATCAGCGGTGTGTTTCTCATACATTTTCAAAGGTTTTCAACTATATCATACTGTAATCTGATTTCATTTATGACCATACGGCCTTTCAAATCCAGTTTTAACATTCTTTTTTCGTATTCTTTTTCGGTAATCTTAAGACCACAACAGGTTGCGCTCATGATGTAGTTTATAAACCGATGGAGTTCCATGGCGCTCCTACCCGGAGGGTTGAACCCATGTCGTTTGAGATACTGTTTTTTCTTTTGGCGCTTATTCACAACATTCACCACAGGCGACTCTGCCCGTGACTCTCCTTATTGTATCGCAAGGATACCCGCCGGAATAATCAGTCATAAACCTTAGCCACATCGTGACAGGCATGTGCACCCAGTACTTTTCCTCCATGTGTTCGTACACAAAAGCAATCTGTTTTTCAGATGAGTTCCCAAAAGGAACATTAAATGAAATTCCCACCGCTGTGTACTGGCTTTCTTTCAGTCTGTACTCTACGTCCCATGCTTCGCTACGAAGGAAGCTGTTGTCCATGCTATGATTTCTGCGTGTTAGAATCGAACTGTCTACAAGATTCTGCAGAGCATCATGCAATCTCATCTGTTCACCTACTTTCAGAAAAAGGACTTAAAATTGATGGGATCCGATATGTATTTATACTTGGATTATGTCGTTTTCCAGATTAAAAAGCAATATAGTTAATGTTAATTTTTTGTAAAAAATACCACGTTTTTGAGTTTTTTTGTCGGTCCACCAGGCTTTTCACCGAAAAGATTTCGTCACAAACAACTTTACTTTCTGTTGATATGGAATCTTCTTCTGAGCTCATTAAATGATCTGTACTCGTTTATCAGCATCGTAGCAAAACCCACACAGATAGTGATAAACATTGCGATCCAGCAGAGCATCGGTTTTGTGATAATTCCAAACCACCAAAGCAGTTCCGGAATAAGGCTGATAAGAATAATCGTCAGCATCGGCACAACATAACTCTGCCTGTTTCTGCGGTTTACCACCATAGAAACTACCATGACAATATCCGCTACCAGGATCCCTGCCGGGATCACATAATTAACCGACCATCTGTGAAATCCGGTCATCAAATCTATAAGTATGGTAAAAAGTACTCCAAAG
>JAFYUX010000161.1 GCA_017549385.1 Bacillota bacterium | reverse complement strand
TCAGCTTTGTTAATCATATTGCGGTCACCACTAAAAAGAGCCTTCATAGCCGCATCAATAGCATCTTCGCAAAGTGCACCCATTTTTATAAGTTCAAGATGCAGCATTTCAAGCTGTTCGTTGTATCTTACGCGCATCATCCAAACCTCCCTGTAATGTAATCTTCTGTTCTCTTATCTGCAGGCAGTGAAAACAACTTGTCTGTTTTATCAAACTCGATAATTTCACCAAGAAGGAAGAATGCCGTTCTATCTGATATACGAGCCGCCTGCTGCATATTATGTGTTACCATGATGATTGTGTACTGTTCTTTAAGTTCTACTACCAGATCTTCAATTTTAGATGTGGATATCGGGTCAAGAGCACTTGTGGGTTCGTCCATCAGCAGTACATCCGGTTCTACCGCCAGAGCTCTTGCGATGCAGAGTCTCTGCTGCTGGCCACCAGACATACCCAAGGCATTTGATTTGAGTCTGTCCTTTACTTCATCCCAGATAGCCGCGCCTCTAAGGGATTTTTCTACGATTTCATCCAGACGAGCCTTGTTCTTGATACCGTGTGTACGGGGACCGTACGCGATATTATCATATATGCTCATAGGAAAAGGATTCGGCTTCTGGAAAACCATGCCTACACGCTTGCGCAGATGATTTACATCCATGTCGCCGTAGATATTTTCCCCGTCCAGAGTAAGAGATCCTGTGATTTTACAGCCTTCTACCATTTCATTCATTCTGTTGTGTGACTTCAGCAGTGTTGAGTTGACGCAACCAGAAGGTCAGATAAAGGCTGTGATTTCATTTGCCGGTATTTCAAGATTTATGTTCTTAAGGGCGTGAAAATCGCCATAGAACAAATCCATATTTTCTATTTTGATTTTACTGTTCATAATTTTGTGTAACCTTTACTTTCTATTTTGTAAACTTTTTAGCTATAAGTTCTGAAGCCAGATTGATAAGCACTACCATCAGCAGGAGGATAACTGCAGTGGCATATGCCTGATTGGTATACAGCCCTTCGGAAAGCAGTACATACATGTGTACTGCCAGCGTTCTCGAAGAATCCATGAGAGATCCTGCCACCTTTGCAACAGAACCTGCAGTATAAAGGAGAGCCGCAGTTTCGCCTGCCACTCGACCTACAGCAAGAATGATACCTGAGAGTATTCCCGGTACCGCCGACGGAAGAATGATTCTGAAAACGGTTCTCAGTTTGCCTGCCCCCAGACCAAAACTGCCTTCTCTGTAAGTATCCGGTACTGATAAAAGAGCCTCTTCAGCAGTTCTCATAATAAGAGGCAGAATCATAATTGCCAGTGTCAGGGCTCCGCCCAGGAGAGAATAGCCGAATCCCAGATAAACTGAAAACATCAGAAAGCCAAAGAGGCCATATACAATAGAAGGAATACCCTGAAGCGTTTCTGTAGTGAGACGGATCAGGTTTACAAACTTGTTTCCCTTTGGAGCATATTCCACAAGATAAATGGCTGATCCGATGCCTGCGGGTACCGCAAAAAGTAAAGCCAGTACTGTCATAAAAATCGTATTGATAATAGCCGGCAGCATAGAGGCATTTTCACTAGTGTACTTCCATGCGAAAATATCCCCATTAAGATGTGGAACACCTTTTATTAAAATGTAGATAATGATTGCCAGTGTAATCCCTACTGTCACCGCGGTGGCGAGAGCCACCAGAAGGTAAAGCAGCAGAGATACTGGATTATTTCTGTATTCTTTTAATTTTCTTTTCATTATTTAGAAACCTCTGTTTTTCACGATTTCATAACTCAAATCTGCCGTTATGCCTTGCTTCTATTTTTAAGAATTGTAACAAGAATGTTTATGATGAGAATAAATACAAAGAGCACCACCGCTGTGGCAACCAGCGCTTCTCTGTGAAGACCTGTGGCATAGCCCATTTCAAGAACGATGTTTGCTGTCATTGTTCTTACACCGCTGATGATACTGTCTGGAACAACCGGCTGATTACCTGCAACCATGATGATTGCCATAGTTTCACCGATTGCTCTGCCGATACCCAGTACTACACCTGCAAGGATGCCTGACTTTGCCGCGGGTACTACAGTAAAGAAAACACTCTTTTCTTTTGTCGCACCCAGAGCAAGAGCACCTTCCAGATACTGTGGAGGTACCGCTCGGATAGCCGCCTCAGATACACTAATAATCGTAGGTAAAATCATTACCCCCAGCAGAATAGATGCTGTCAGCAGACCTTTGCCTGCAGTTCCTGTAAGCTCCTGCATAATCGGCACAAATACAACCAGGCCGAAAAAGCCATATACAATGGAAGGAATACCTGCCATGAGGTTGATTACCGGTTTGAGGAATCTGTACAGCCATTTTGGACAAAATGACGCCATAAAGATCGAACACAGGATCCCTGCGGGAACACCGATTACTATAGCGCCAGCTGTCACATAGATACTTCCGATAATCATCGGAAAGATGCCATATATATCATTTTTAGGACGCCACTCTGTTCCTGTAAGGAACTCAAAAAGTCCTATTTCTTTAATTCCGGAGAAACCTGTCTTAAACAGGAATATACATATCAGTGCTACAGCTAACACTGAAATACATGCGGTGATAAAAAACACCGCATGCATAATCTTTTCTTTCATATCTTTCATTAAATACCTCTATACGTTTGTATCAGGTGTGGTATTATGCCATGATTTCATCCCAGCTTGTGATGTCACCCTTGTAGATATTCTTGATCATTTCAGTAGTAAGATCTGTTACTGGATTCTTGAGATTTACGATTACCGCGATACCATCCATAGCGATAGTAGTTTCAGTAACACCCTGAGCCTTTTCTTCATCTTTTACAGCTCTTGAAGCCATACCGATATCACAGATACCTTCGATTGTTGATGTTACACCTGTTGTAGAGTCACTCTGTTCCACTTCAACAGTCACACCAGAATTAAGAGCCATATAAGCTTCTGCAAGCTTTGTCATTACTGGAGTTACAGATGAAGAACCTGCTACTACAACCTTACCTGAAAGACCTGATGGCTGATATGCTTCACCTGTATTTACTGCTACATAACCAGATTCTTCTACGATAGCCTGGCCGTCAGCACTGAGGATAAAGTTCATAAAGTCAGTTGCTTCTGCGCTGAGATCCCCCTTAGTTACGATGTTGAACGGACGTGATACTGTGTAGCTGCCGTTCTTTACGTTTTCTGCAGTAGCTTCTACGCCATCTACAGCAACAGCCTTTACTGTATCATTGAGTGAACCGAGTGAAATATAACCGATAGAAGAAGTGTTACCTGCAACTGTTGTCATCATTACTGCTGTGCTGTTTGTGATTTCTGCAGATAAAGTTGTGTAGTCTACCTTTTCACCATTAGCATCCTTTTCAAGTACGCCTGTAATTTCTACGAATGCATCTCTTGTGCCAGAGCCATCTTCTCTTGTAATTACTGATACTGACTTACCCGCTACCGGATTATCGCTGTCAGTTGAGCTACCACCGCAGCCTGTAAAAATACCGAGGCAAAGTACGAGGACGAGCGTTAAGCTTAAGATTTTCTTGATTGTTGACATTTGTTTTCTCCTTTTCTTTTTTCATTAAATTTAAATATTTTGATTTATCATAGTTTTCGTTCGCTGTTATCAGCATAGTCATAATAAATCTTTAATGTTAAATCCAAAGACTTAATATTGTTAAAGCAACGTAAATAAATGTTAAGTTATTGTACTCATTTGCCAGGATTTTTATGTTTTATGTAAAATTGATGTTTTTCGTAATGGGAATTTAACTGTTTTTATCGTCAGCTTTGGGGTATAATCTTACTGCAGAAGCGATTTTGCGTCCGGTCATGCCGGCACACACATGGGGGTGTACAGGTTTCGACGGGGGTGTTGAAGTCGGAGAAGCGAGCCGCAGTCTCCCAGTCTGCGTTAAAAGGGGAACTTAAAAATAAACGCTAACAATAGAACAAATTTAGCATTAGCAGCTTAATTAGCGCTGCGCTTGTCGTTCCCACCTCACCTGCAGGGCGGGGTTAACGGCATCATATATGCAGGAAAACCTGGTGTGACATCCTGGCAGCATCAGGGAACTACAGGATAGTCTTCGGCAAAGCCTGCTTATGGGCGCTGTCGAGGGCGAACTCTAAAACATAAGCTGCGCTCGGAGATGCTCCTGTGGATATGCTTTCGGACATGGGTTCGATTCCCATCACTTCCACCATTACCCGATCCTTAAAGGGATCGGGTTTTTTATTTTTTGAAATTAAGCCACTTTGTAAAATTTAAGTAAATAAAGTAAAGTTTGTAGAAAACAAATGTTAAATCCATGTTAAAATATTCTATGATTTCATAGTGAATTACTACGTCTATTTTGAATTGATTTGTAGAGAGGTTTAACAGAATATGACTATATCAAATGTTATAACACTTCTGAGCGGCCTAGCTTTCTTCCTATTTGGTATGGACCTACTGGGAGATGGCCTCAAGAAAGTGGCCGGCAGCAAGCTTGAAATGATTTTAGAAAAACTTACTTCTACTACATTTAAAGGGATTCTTCTGGGTACTCTTGTAACTGCCGTTATCCAGTCATCATCAGCAACTACAGTAATGGTAGTTGGTTTTGTAAACTCCGGTATCATGCAATTAGGCAATGCCATCGGCATTATCATGGGTGCAAATATCGGTACTACTGCTACAGGTTGGATTCTTACCCTTGCCGGCGTAGACGGCGGCGGTATATTCTCGTCCGCAACCATTTTTGCCTTAGTTGCTTTTATCGGTATTATTCTATATTTCTTTATAAAGAAACCTCTGCAGAATAATATCGGTCTTATCATGCTGGCCTTTTCGATACTCATGACTGGTATGGATGTCATGAAAAATGCAATGGCTCCACTTAAAGAAAGCCCTGCATTTATCAATTTTATCTCTACAGCATCAAATCCACTGTTAGCTATCATTATAGGTATTATCGTAACAGCTATCATTCAGAGCTGTTCCGCTTCTATCGGTATTCTTCAGGCTTTGTCTATCACAGGTGTTATAAGCTACGAAGTAGCCGTTCCTATGGTTATAGGTATGTGTATCGGCGCATGTGCTCCTGTTCTGCTTTCTGCAATCGGTGCAAACGTAAATGGTAAGCGTGCCGCACTGGTTTATTTAACATTTAACCTGACAGGTGCGTGCGTTATTGTTATCCCATTCTATATCGTTCATTTGCTGGTAGGGTTTGACTTTATGACCGCTACTTCAACCAGTGCAGGTATAGCCATAGTCAATACAGCTTATAAAGTGGCTGCCACTGTTATTCTCGGACCTTTTGCAAAGGTTATCGAAAAGATTTCAGTTACACTGATAAAGAACAAAGTGGATGACGAAGACGAAGATATCGATCATCTCACTCTTGATCCTCGTCTTCTCGAATACCCTGGTGTTGCACTGGAACAGTGTGGCATCGCTCTCAATCAGATGTCTGCAGCAGCTTTTAAAAATCTCACCCGATCCATCGATCTTCTCAGAAATTTTAATCAGACCAAGTTTGCAAAGATTCACAGCCGAGAAGAAAAGGTTGACCGCCTTGAGGATAAATTGGGTTCTTACCTCGTACAGTTAAACAGCAAAGAATTAGGCAAAAAAGAAACTGTATCTTCAGCAATGTATCTCAAGTCTCTCAGCAATGTAGAACGTATATCAGATCATGCTGTAAATATTGCAGAACTTGCCGAAGAGCTTGCAACAAAAAAAATTACTTTCTCTGAGCAGGCTATGGAAGAACTCAATGTATGTATTGAGGCCGTATCAGAAATCGCCGATATCACTCATGCAGCACTTGAAGACAACAACCTCCACAAAGCTGCACTTGTAGAGCCACTGGAAACAGTAATTGATACTATTGCCGAAGAACTCAAAGCACGTCACATCAAACGAGTTCAGGCCGGCAACTGTACGCTGGAACTCGGTTTTATCTACAACGACTGTCTCAACAATCTTGAAAGAGTTGCAGATCACTGCTCAAATATTGCATTTTCGATCTTGGAAGCAGAAAACACAGATATTCAGTCACACAGTTATGTAAAGAACCTTCGTAAAAATCTTCATGAAGAGTTCCAGAACAACATTAACCTCTTTGCAAGCAAGTATCTCGACCGTCTTGACGATACAAAATAATCGTTGAAATCACAAGTATTTGAGGCATCAATCCGGCTCTCAAAGGGGCCGGATTTTCTTTTGTAAAATCTATGTTAAATCATTCGTTAATTTGTTAAATAGAAAAAAAATTATGATAATATGTATAGGATTTTTTTAAATTGCTACTTATATATATATTGATTTATAACTTAATTTAGTAAGAAAGGTAAAAAACACAGCAAATGAGTATTGTAAATGCTATCAAGCTGCTGAGCGGTCTTGC
>JAFYUX010000160.1 GCA_017549385.1 Bacillota bacterium | reverse complement strand
TGCACCAGGATATCCGTAGTACTGGTATCTGTACTGGATATAGTCCCAAACTGAGAATACTCTTACTGTGTTGTAGTCTGTAGACTGGGCAATCTGTTCTACACCATCCTGCATGATGTTCTGGAGCTGTGTGGTGCTTTCGATAAGACCGATAGTAATATCGTTTTCTGAAATATATTCTTTTGCAAAATCGATACCGTCATCATAGCCAAATACGCCACTGCCGCTGGCAATAAGGTACTCAGGAGTGATACCGTACTGTTCGTAGCCTGCGATAACCGCTTCTGCAAACTTTGTGTGATTGTATCCGCTGTAGCATGTAGTTCTTGGAACAACCTGCATGCCGAGATCCTGGATGTCCTTTACCTTTTCAGGAAGGAGACCAAGGCTGATGTAAAGAATCTTTGAGCTTACGATATCCTTCTTTTCAACAAAGCCTTTGCCTAATGAGTTTTCTAACTTGGTCTTCTGAGAATAAAGAGCATTTGTAGAATCACCATCTATAAGGATATAAACCTTTTCGCCCTGATCCAGTGCAAAATATCTGTCAGGTTGGAATCTCTTCTGAACAGCATCTAACACGAAGTCTGAAGACTCTGCATTGCCCGTTTCAATAATTACGTCAAATGAGTCATAGCCCATCTCTGTAATGCCGGCGATAAACTCTTCCGGGTACTGCTTCTGCCAGTCAGGATCCTGAGTAATTTTGTCTACAACATTACCTGATACAGGCATATTTGAAGATTCCATCAGAGAAACGATACTTTCTTCTGCCAGGCCCACCTTTGTGATGTCGAGTTCATCACGGAACTGCTGAAGCCAGTATGTCACATCATCGTGAGTCTGATCCGCCATGTTAACCAGTTCGTTATAATCCACTACTATATCGTAAGTTTTGTTTTCTTTTTCAATACTGATTCTGTTCCCGATAGGGATCATAGCAACCAGCATAAAGACACAGATCAGCAGGATCAGTATCTTGTTACCTTTTGCAAACTCTCTCATAAAGTGCTACGTTCCTCCAAAACCATTTCTTATAATTATGCTGCTAAAGTCATATCCAGAATCTTTGCCATCTGTCCGCGTGTCAGCGAAGCTGTCGGAGAAAGAAGGCCGTCCGAACCTGAAACTATTCCCATTTCAATGAGAGTCGCTGTCGGAATCTGAGCGTATTCTGCCACAGAACTGCCGTCAGCATACGAAGCCAGCACGCTTACGTTACCTCCGGTAACATCGATGCCTGCAACGTTGAAATATCTATAGATGAAAGCAAATGCCTGCTCTCTTGTGAGTCCACTTTCTGGATGGAATGACTGTCCGTCACCCATTGCTATGCCCTGAGCTTTTGCCCAGCTGATAGCCTTTGCGTAGTACATATCTGCAGGTACATCTGCAAAACCTGATGCTGCAGAACCTGCAGGCTGACCTGCTGCTCTGTAAAGCATGAGGATAAAGTCACCACGCTTGATGTTGTTTTCCGGCATGTATTTGCCGTCTGTACCGTTTACAATGCCCTTTTCAAAGAGGCTTGTGATATAGTTCTTTGCCCAGTGATCTGCGATGTCTGAGAATACGCCTGCAACTGTCACTTTGATAGTCTTTGTGATGCCGCCTGCTGTAACCTTTACCCATGATTCGCCTGAAGGAGCAGAATCGCTAACCTTGAGAACACCATTCTTTGAAATAGTGCCCAGGGCAGGATCAACTGAGAATGTAAACGCACTGTCGTCGATAATTACGTTTTCGCCGTTGTATGTAGCTGCCGGTGTAAGAGAAATCGTGTCACCTCTCTCAACTCCAATAGAAGAAGTCCATGAGCTGCCAGCCTTTACAACGATGCTTGAAAGATCAGTTACTACAAAGATCTGACCTGTGCCGCTGATGCCCTTTGATGCAGAGCTGAGGCTGATATTTTCCATGCCCTGCTTTGTGCCTGCAGTATAAACGTTGCCGCTGATGCTGCCTGTGCCGCCTGATACTGTAGCCTTTACATCGTCAGGTACTGAAACTGTTGCATTACCGCTGTCGATAGCTGTGTAATCAAGAGCAATCTTTGAGCCTGTATATACGAGCTTTCCGTCCTGCTTTATGTAAAGCTTTTTAGCCACGCCGTCGGAAGCCTTTTCGTTTACAAATAAAATGTAAGTCGCACACTTTCTCTGTGAGCCATCACTAGGAGTATTTAAAGTAACTGCCGTAGCGTTGCCTGGAAGCTGCAGAGTCATAACTGTTGAGCCACCACCATCAAAGTTGATAGCTGACACACAGCCGAGAGCAAGAAGCTCTTCTGCAAGCTGAGAAAGAGTAAGACCGTTAGAGTAAGAAGAACTTCTGCCGTCCACTGTGTAGTAGATTACAGAACCGTCTTCTTTAATCCCGAGAGCTGTTCTCGGATTTTTTGCCGCAATAGACTTGTTCCACTTGGAAGAATCCGTCACTTTGCCATCCTTGATAAGAATATCGCCACCGCCAGTTGCCCATGTGCAGTTTTTAACCGCATCAATGTTGCAGCTTGTCTGCAACTGAACGATATCACCTATGTAGAACTGATCGTATCTCCACTTAATGTATGAGAGATCATCTGCCGTAAGATACATATATCCCGGTTCAATGCTGATAGCACCTGTAGTCTCGATCTTTTCCTCTACCTTGAGAGTCATAGTGCCTGAAGTAGTCATCTCGCCATCCAGCACCTTCATCTTTACGAACCAGCCACTGCCGGAAGTTCTAGTTGAAACAGTCGAGAATGAAGAGTCGAATAAATAAAGACCACCGCCAGATACTCTCATCTTGTTGAAATGAGAAAATTCATGATATGTACCTGCATTTGATGCTGGCCAAACCTTTACCTCTTCAGCAGGTTCTCCCGCAGTATCACTGCCGGAATCAACTGCTTCTCCGTCGGCTCCGCCGACACCATCAATCACCTCACCTGTACCAGCATCCGGTGTTTCTGTCACTTCAGGTTCTGGAGGCGTACCACCACCCATATTTGTGAGCTTGATATTTACAAGAGTGGAACCATTGATAGTCGCTCTGCCTGCATCATCAAAAGTTACAGAAGAATATCCGTCACCACTTGACTTGTAGATGCCATCTTCTACTACGATGCCGAGAGGCACTTTTGTATCTGTGCTGAAGAAGTCGGTATTGATACCACCCAGCACGTTGTAACCAAGACCCTTTGCATAGCTCACAACCTTGTCCAGCGTAAGACCACCGTAAATTGTGTCACACGCAATTACGATAGGCTTAATAGAAGAGCCTATCGTAGTTTCTGTCATATAGCTTTCCTCACGACCGTAGGAGCTGTTCTGAGATATTGTGTTTGTGTAAGTAAAACCGTTACCGAGATCTTTTACGTTTTCGTAAACGGTTGTGCCGGCACCTGCTGTTGCAGCATATGGTGCCACTGTCGAAAACAGCAGTGTCATTATGATAACGACTGTTATCGTCAGTTTTCTGAGATGTTTTTTCATTTGAATTTCCCTTTACCCTTTTTCCCTTTTGAATATAACTATGTCACGGATCAGC
>JAFYUX010000159.1 GCA_017549385.1 Bacillota bacterium | reverse complement strand
GATGCCGCAACTTTCCTTTTCTTTTGATCTTAAATTTTTTCGCTTAGTTTAATCGGAAATTATTTTATTAAATAAGCTTTATCCTGCTTTTTCTTTATGATTATAAAATATACGCCACAGAGGATAATCTGGATTACTGTTGATGCTGGGGTTGCGAGGCCGATGTGGAACAGTGTTGCGCCAGCCTGTTTACTGATAATCCAGGATACTGGGATTCTTACGGCGAAGGCACCTACGATGCCCTGAAGCATTACAAACATAGTGTATCCGCATCCGTTGAAGTATCCGATGAAACAGAAGAGGAAGGCAACAAAGAGGCAGTCGATGCCGTAAGACTTGAGATAGTCAAAGGATGCCATGATTACTTCTGTATCTTTTGCAAATATGCCAGAAAGAACGTCTCCGTGGAAGCATGCGCAGTAGCACATGATAACGCCAACTACAAAAGAGGAAGCGATACCGCAGAGTAGAGCCTTGCGGGCACGTTCCGGTTTGCCTGCACCCATGTTCTGGGCAACGAATGCTGACATGGATTGCATGTATGAAGATGGCACCAGCATGATAAAGGAGCAGAGTTTCTGGGCAACGCCAACACCTGCAGAGGCGATAAGTCCGAGTTTGTTAATGATGGCAAGGAGCACTAAAAACGATATACTTACCAGCAGGTCCTGTAGGGCGATAGGTGTGCCGAGAAACAGGATCTTTTTTATGAGCTGCATGTCAGGGCGTATGTCTTTCGGTGAAAAACTGAAAGGGAGCTGACTCCTGCGTATGATGAGAAGCGAAAGCAGTACACTGAATGCCTGAGCAAACACTGTGGCAACAGCTGCACCTGATGCACCCATGTCAAAGACTGCTACCAGAAGCAGGTCGCCAAGGATGTTGAGTACACATGCTATAGCTACTGTCATCAGGGGAACTTTTGAATCCCCTATACCTCGGAATATACTGCCTACCAGGTTATATGCAACGATAAAAACGGTACCCGCTGAGCAGATACGTATGTATGATACAGTCTTGTCGAAAGCTTCGGCTGGAGCATGGAGTATGGATGCAAGTGAAGGAGCGGCTACTATAACTGCAACTGAAAGTATAGCTGCTACTGCTGCAAACAGGCATATGCCACTGCCTATAATCTTACCGGCTTCTCTGCCATTTCCTTCGCCGATTTTTCTGCCTACCAGAACGGTAAGACCCATGGCAAGACCAGTGATAACTACTGTAACTGTGTTCATAAGCTGGCTGCCTGTAGAAACACCCGATACGTCAGCTGCTGTTGCAAACTGACCTACGATAAGAAGGTCTACAGCGCCGTACATGGTCTGCAGGAAAAGTGCCAGAAGAACAGGCAGAGCAAAATTTACCAGTGGTGCAAATATCTTACCTTCCGTAAAATTTTGTGATTTATTCATTTAAAACCTCATTATTAATCTATTTTTGAACCTGTTAATTTTACGGGGAAATGTGGTGAAAGTCAATGAGACCATATTTTTCAGTATAAATAAGGGCTACCCCAGTAAGGTAGCCCAGAGTAAAATTACATGAAGATTTTTTCAGTGATATGTATTACTTTATCATCCGCTATATTAATGAAAAACGGCATTTTGACTTCAGAATTGTGATAAGAGTTAAGATATTTAGCAAAAGCATCTTTATCTGTTGTATTAAATTCTCTATCTTCGCCCACATCTGTAAAATCATTGTGCCAATCAATAAAACTATATAAGGTTGTTTCGGTGAGCGTATATTTTTTTGATTCGACATTAGCATTATAAAAATAATAACCATTTGGCATGTCATATTCACTTAGATTAAGTTCGGATATTCGGTCGGTATCTTCGGAAGTGATATATTCGATAGGATCAATGATAATTTCGGATTCGTTAATTTCTTTTATGAAAGCACAGGTATTAACATTATCTACAATAAAACGAATCTGGCTAATCTCCTTTTCCATCTTTCGATATTCCTGTTCTGTTTCATTTGTAAACTGAATATCGCTGGCATAATACAATAGATAGGTACCGTCTCTAGTTGTCATAATATATTTATTTCTTGCAAAGCTCCATTCACCGTCATTATCTCTTACTTGAGCTTCTGTTAATTGCTCATCCCACTTCTTAATATAGAATAACATCCCTCCTGAATTATCTATGCCGTTATATTTGCTAAATGCCTTGCGAATATCAGGGTTATAGATTGAGTATTCCCCAGGCCCTATTTTCTCTAAGGAATATTTACCATCCCAAGTATCTGGTAAAATCATTGTCAGACCTAATTCTTCAATGGAAATGAGTTCTTGTTCTACTGGAACCTCTACGATAACTTTGTTATCAAAGGCAAAAGCTCCTGCGCTGAAACTACACAGCATGAGTATCAAAGTAGCTGCGATTGTAATCCAGTTTTTAAATAAAAATACTGGTTTATTTGTCTCTGTTTCTTTTGCCGCACGAATATATTCTTCGTCGATACCTGCTAAAATATTAAAGAAATCTTCCTTCTTCATATATGAATCCCCCTTTTTAATAAATAAGATTTAAGTTTTTCTCTTATTCTTTTTAAATTACTTGTTACACTTCCGGCAGACATATTATAGTCTTTTGCAATATCTGAAATAGAATCGGCATACCAGTAGCGACGGACAAACAAATTTCTTTTTTTAGCGGGTAACGATGCCAGAAAGTCATTAATAAAAAGAATCAGTTCTTTTTCTTCCAGACTTTTTTCAGGACTGTCATTTCCGGAAACACATTCTGCCAATTCATCTAAGACAAGAGGCAGGTTTCCATTCCCTCGTTTATCAGAATATTTTTGTCTGTATTTATTAAAGGAAAGATTTCTTGTAATGGTTCCAAGATATACTTCCAGGCGATGTGGCCAGTTTTCAGGCATGGAGTTCCATGCTTTCAAATATGTATCGTTAACACATTCTTCGGTATCTTCATTATTTTTTAGAATATTGTAAGCAATAGACTTACAGTAACCACCATATTTCCTTTCAGTGATGTTGATTGCTGATGTGTTTCTCTCCCAATATAGTTTAATAATTTTATTGTCATCCATTTGAGTTACCCCCTCTCATCTATATAGACACTTTTATAAGGCAAATCCAACATATTATTTTAAAACTTTTTATAAATAATGATTTTTGAGGAATTCATAATAGAAGTTATGCCGGCATATTCTTTTTTGAAGATATAAAGCTATTTTGAAGAAAGACAGGCAGGTGAAAGATAATGAGATTTGTAGTTGCAAATCGACGCACAAATTATGCAAAAAGTATTCGGACAAGATATAAACGTCAGCGTAGTCCGCGGGAAATAGAGCACAGGAGCAGGATGGTGTCTGTAGTATCTGCTCTGGTGTTTCTGGTGGTGCTTACGGCCTATGGATTTTATGACGGGCCGGAAGTTACGGAAAAGTCTGCAGGTAAGGCAAATGAATCTGTTGTGATAGATGTGGTAGTCAGTGAAAAAGGAGAACTGATAACAGGTGAGGATATTAAAATTGTGGTGAGTGGTGTGGCAGATAAAGTTATAGTGGCAAATGCCAAGGTTAGCAATCTGCAGGTTATAGATTCGCTAGGGAAGATTTCAGATGAGTATCTGGAGGAAATATCAGCTCATAATGTTAAGGTGTTGATGGAAGACGGCTCTATCCGTGATATCCCGCTGGAGTCTTATGTAGCGGGAGTTGTGGCATCTGAGATGCCGTCTTCCTTCGATTATGAAGCGCTAAAAGCACAGGCCGTGGCGGCCAGGACCTATGTAGAAGCAAAGACCCAGGACCTGGCCGCAACAGGCGCTGGCCGGCACGACGGGGCCAGCGTCTGTGCCACATCCTGCTGCCAGGTTTATCAGGATGTGGACGGCCTGAGCTCTGTGAAGTCCGCCGATTGGATGGCTGAGGATTACAACAAGATTAAAAAGGCGGTGGTGGAAACTGCCGGCCAGTATTTGTACTATGACGGTGAGCTTGTGAACCAGCCGCTGTTTTTCTCTGCCAGCGGCGGTAGCACAGAAAACTCTGAGGACGTGTTTACCAGTGCTGTTCCATATCTAAGGAGCGTATCCAGCGACCTGGAAACTGTAGAAAAGTATGACGGCCGGCAGACCAGTTTTTCTCTCAATCAGGTAGAAGAAAAACTTACCTCTTATATAAAGGCCCATCCTCAGCCAAAGGCACCGGCGGACTACGATGCGTCCGCTGTACCAGTTGATCTCAGCGGCGCAGATATAGATGTGGAGAGCCGCACTGATGGTGGTGGGGCGGCTCTCGTCAGGTTTGGCGGCATCATACTTACAGGCCGCCAGGTGAGAGAACTGTTCAGCCTGCCTTCAGCAGACATAACAGTTCAAAAAACTGCCGCCACAGTGACCTTCATCACCTCAGGCAACGGCCACAGAGTCGGTCTCAGCCAATACGGTGCTGATGCTATGGGAAAGGCCGGCTACACATACAAAGAAATCCTTTCTCATTACTATTCAGGAACTGAAGTTATATAAAAAAGACCTCTGCACATGTGTGCAGAGGTCTCATTATTTACTTTGTGTCTGCGGAGCAGTTGGAAATGATTGGCGCTGTCTTTACGACCTGCCTTTCCATCATGGTAAGAACCTTTATAATCGGCAGGATAAGCACACTGCAGATAAGGTTGCTTACGCCGTGGATCATATCGAAAGGAAGTCCTGCAACGATCCAGGCGATCATGCCGTCAAAACTCATGCCGTAGAGCAACGCGTTTACAGGAGCATAGATAACTCCATAGAGAAAACCGTGAGCCCCACAGAGCAATGTATAAATGACAGGCATAAATTTTGCTGGGATTTTCTTTGGCAACAGCATTACTGCTCCCCAAAGGACTGTCCAAACGTATAGATATGGAATCCACCAGGTTGCAAATCCACCCAGAAGCCCTGTCAGCAGAATAAATAAACATAGCGGGTATAACGCTTTTTTTCTATAGACCACAGTATATGCAATGGTAAGAACACCTATAAGATGGATGTTTGGGAGTAGCTCCATGATTATCTTTGATGCCCACATGAGAGCTCCCAGCATTGCAAAAACAGTGACTTCTCGAGTTGTAAGTTTCATTTTATCACCGTAATTTCAGTTGGATTTATGTGATGTTACGCTATTTTTCTACCTTTAAACAATATACAGAACCTTCTACAATTTCAGTAGTATCAACGCCAGACATTGCGTATTCGCCATCGATGTAGAATGCCCAGTAAGTCTGATCCTTGTCATAATCTGCAGTGATGCCGTTTACAGTCTTTACATAGAGTCCGTAAGAACCTTCTTCACCTGCGATAAGATTGTTGGCAAGCAGAGCATCCCCTACAGTAGTTTCGTCAGTGTGGACTTCAAAATTCGTTTCATTTCCTTCAGCATCTACTACTACGAGAGCAAACTGCGTTTGGCCTTCGCCTATAACACCACCGGTAAGTGTCTGTGTAACGTTAGTTCCACTCTGAGAATCAGTGCTGTCTTTTGTGCATCCTGTAAGGCCAAATGCCATAGATAATGTCAGGATGAGACAGAGTAAAAGAGCTATAACTTTTGTGTTGAATGATTTTTTTTGCATGTTTTCCTCCTAATAAAAAAATCCTCTACCGCACGGCAAAGGACAACACACAATTTATCTGTATCTCTGGTGATAACCAGACTCCGTTGGCGGAGCCATCCCGGATACAGATATTTATGTACTGCCAGTTACTCGTGGCATGAAAGCATGAAGCTTTCTGTACCATACCCAGGCAGGTCTCCCGACTTAAAGATCATTGCATCCGCCATCTTCCCGGAAATCTGCAAAACAATGCAGTTTAGGATGTTTCCAGTGATGTATCGGCGTAGCTCCCTTATTACGGTGACGAGTTCGTGCACGAATCTCACGTGCTTCCCTTTTCACCAGCCCTGATTGCTCCGCAATCAAGCTGACACCTGAATATTTAAGATATTAACTTACTGTAAACGATACCACATGTAGGGGTCTTTTTCAATACGCTATATGGCAGGGGGCAGGAGTATGGTGTATGGGAAGTATTTACATGTCATACATACCAATGATAAAATGTACACAGATTTGATTTGTTGCAGGTCGAAAGACCGGGAGGAAAATATTATGAAAAACACGATGCGCAGAGTTATGTCTGTGGTACTTGTGCTGGTGATGGTTCTTTCCATGACCGTTACAGCATTTGCTTCGGAGACAATATCTTTCTTAAAGACGGATATGTATACAGGTGAAACAACTGGAGAAAAGACATTCAGCATATCTGCAGAAACTGTCGAAAAGACGGGTGATATAATTGCAGATTACGATTTCGGTTCAGAATACGAAGTTATTCAGTGTACAGGGGACGTTACTGTTAAAGTATTAGATAGCAATACACAGACATTTAATGTTACAAAATTTGATTTAAGCTCTTTAAGCTGTTATGGAATGATGGTTCCAGAAGGATGTTCATCTTTAGAACAGTGGGCGGCTAAGACAGATAAATCAGGTTATTCATACAAGCTGAGTGCTCCTGGAACATATGCTATCGAATATGCGGAAAAAGATGGTTTCATATGGCAGTACGTACTGATGGTGGAAGAAGGTTCAGCAGGTTCTAATCAGGGCGGTGCAACTGTAAATGTTCCATTATCTTTCAGCGATATTCCGCCGGGACACTGGGCTTATGATGCCATTATGGAAATGGTATC
>JAFYUX010000158.1 GCA_017549385.1 Bacillota bacterium | reverse complement strand
GAATAAGTCTATATTCTAGAGAGTTACCTGGAGATGTTATTCATACTTTGGATTTTCATAATGATATAGCAAGAATAATATTAAAAGACCCTGTAACTAAAAGTACAGGAACAGGTGGAGATATATTAAAAGCAAGAGAACAGAGGGTGGAGAAGAAAGAAAAAGAATTATCTGCTGAGATTTGTCCTGGCGGTTGCAGTTTTAGTGCTGCTTTACTTTTTTCTTTCGTCATCGATTTTTAATATCAACGATATCAGAGTTGAAAACAATGCCCTCCTGTCTGATCAGCAGATTATTGAGCTTTCAGGTATAGAAAAGGGCAAAAATATATTTGCTGCCGGCGGCGTGGGAACTATAAGAGAAATTGAAAAAAATCCTTATGTTTCCGATGCAAAAATCAACAGAAAACTTCCTGGAATGCTGATTATTTCAGTAACGGAGAAGGAACCTGTAGTGGCGGTAAAATATAGAAATCAGTACATCCTGCTGGATTCAAACGGCGATTATATCGATGCCGGCGACAGCCCGATGTACGCTACAGTTGTGACAGGTGTAGACATTAAAAAATGGCAGAAGGGTAAAAATCCTGACTTCAAGGATGAAGTGTTATTCAATGAATCTCTCAAGCTCATTAACGGTATTAACAATGCCGGAATGTATTTAAAGAAAGCGGAGATTTCGGCGTCATTCAACATTAAGGGTTATGTATCGGATACACTTGTGGTTTCAGGTACTTCAACTGCTATTTTGTCAAACATTGACAATCTGAAATATATCCTTTTTGACCTGGATCAGAAGGGTATTCAGAGAGGTATTATACGTATAGGTGAGGACGGATATTCGTCTTTCAGCCCTGTTACAGAATAGGAAAATACAGCTTAAAAAAGGCGGGAAAAAACGCCAAAAATGGGCCTGATTTTCAGAGGTCAAACCACCCTCAAAACCGCAAAAAATACGAAAAAGAGCGGGTTTATTTTAGTGGTAATATATTGCGATTAAAAAGTCATTATGTTAGAATAAAACGTATCTAGGTAATCAGGAGGTTACTATATTATGTTGAAATTTGAAGTGAATGTTGAAGATAATGCTCAGATCAAAGTAATCGGTATCGGTGGCGGTGGCGGCAACGCTGTAAACCGTATGATTGAGTCCGGTTTAAAGGGTGTTTCATATATCGTTGTTAATACGGACAAGCAGGCGCTCAACGCTTCTATCGCTGAAACAAAAGTTCAGATCGGCGAAAAGCTTACAAAGGGCCTTGGCGCAGGTGCAAATCCAAACACAGGTATGAAAGCCGCAGAAGAAAACATCGAAGAAGTAGTAAAGCACTTCGATGGCGTTGATATGGTATTTATCACTGCAGGTATGGGCGGCGGTACAGGTACTGGCGCAGCTCCTGTAATTGCAAAAGCAGCTAAGGAAATGGGTATCCTTACTGTAGGCGTTGTTACAAAGCCATTTACATTTGAAGGTAAGCAGAGAAGAGACAGAGCAGAACTCGGTATCGAGTACCTCAAGCAGTATGTTGACTCTCTCGTTGTTGTTCCAAACGACAGACTCCTTCAGATCTCAGAAAAGAACACAACTATGAAGGAAGCATTCGGCATGGCTGATGATGTCCTCAGACAGGGTGTTCAGGGTATCACTGATCTCATCACTGAGTCAGGCGTGATCAACCTCGACTTCGCTGACGTAAAGACTGTTATGTCAGACAGAGGTATCGCTCACATGGGCGTTGGTGTTGGCCGCGGCGAAAACAGAGTTATCGATGCTGTTAAGGAAGCTATCGGATCTCCGCTCCTCGAAACATCTATCGACGGTGCAAAGGCTATCCTCCTCAACATCATGGGTGGCTACGATCTCGGTATGTTAGAAGCAAACGAAGCAGCTGACCTCATCGAAAAGGCAGCTTCAAGAGATGCAAACATCATCTTCGGTGCTTCTATCAAGGAAGAACTCCAGGATGAAATCAGAATCACAGTTATCGCTACAGGCTTTGATGAAGTTAGCGAAGAAAAAGCAGAAATCGTTGTAGAACCAAAGGTTCAGGCAACACCTGCACAGACACAGCCAGTTGAAGCTCCTGTAAAGGAAGAACCAAAGGCTGAAAAAGAAGAGGATGGCATGGAAATTCCAGGTTTCCTCAGAAATGCAGCAAAAGCACTTAAATAGTTTTGCATATTATCAAAAGCCGGTGAAAGCCGGCTTTTTGTAAATTAAGGAATTATGAAAAAAATCACATCTGCAGACAACGAAAGATACAAAAACCTGATAAAGTTAGGTAAAAAAAAGCATAGAGATCGCGAAGGCCTCTACATTATCGAGGGCATCAACCTCATAGAGGAGGCTGTAAAAAACGGCGCGCAGCTCAAGAGCATCTTTATCAGAGAAGACTTTTCAGACCAGGCAGTACTCGATGCCATCGACTCATACGATGCGGAAAAGTACATTCTGACAAACCGTCTCTTCGACAGCTTCGCTGACACGGAGACGCCACAGGGCATTGCGGCAGTAGCTGTAAAACCATCCTGGACTGTAGAAGAGTTCTTTGAGGATAGCGACAATATCATAGTTCTGGACAGACTCCAGGATCCGGGCAATATCGGAACTATTCTCAGAACGGCAGATGCGTGCGGATTCAGCGGTGCAGTTATTATGAAAGGCACAGCGGATCTGTTTTCGCCAAAGACAGTGAGAGCAACAGCAGGTTCACTTTACAGAGTAAAGATGCTGTATGTGGATACTCCACTTGAGGCTCTCAGGATTCTCAGCGAAAGAGGAAAAAAGACAGTTTGCACTTCTCCTCATGTAGACACGCTCTATTTTGATGCGGATATTGCATCAGACACGGCGCTGATTATCGGAAACGAGGCAGGCGGAGCCTGCGAAGAGTTTATGTCTGAGGCAGACATTTCAGTGACACTTCCGATGGAAGGCACTATCGAGTCTCTTAACGCAGCAGTAGCTGCATCAGTTCTCATGTACGATTCTCTCAGACAGAGACGCATGAAACTCAGAGGCTAAACTATCAGTGATATTCACATTTGGTCCGCAGACCATTTTGAAATATATTTACGATAAGAAATTTATTATTTTGGAGGAATACAATGCAGAAGCAGCTTAAGTCTATTCTCGAAGACGCAAAAGTTCAGATCTCTGAAGCAGCGTCTACAGAAATTGCAGAAGAAATCAGAGTAAAGCTTCTCGGTAAAAAGGGTCAGCTCACTCAGATTCTGCGTTCAATGGGTTCTCTCAGCCCTGAAGAAAGAAAGGAAGTTGGTCAGCTCGCTAACGAAGTTAGAGGCGAAATCGAAGCTCTCCTTGATGCTAAAAAGGGTGAACTCAAAGAAATCGCAAAGATGGCAAAGTTCAAGGAAGAAGTTATCGACGTTACAGAACCAGGTAAGGTTCCAGTAAAGGGCGTTAACCATCCTATCACACAGGTTATCGACGAAATGTCTCGTATCTTCATGAACATGGGTTACGAACTCGTAGAAGGTCCTGAAGTAGAAACAGTATTTATGAACTTTGATGCTCTCAATGCTGATCCAAACCATCCATCAAGAGATATGACAGATACATTCTACATCACAGATAAGGTGCTCCTCAGAACACAGACTTCTCCAGTTCAGGCGCGTACATTACTCGCTAAAGAACCACCAATGAAGATCATCTCTCCAGGTAGAGTATTCAGATGCGATACACCAGACGCTACACATTCTCCTGTATTCCACCAGGTAGAAGGTCTCGTAGTAGGCGAAGGCATCACAATGGCGGACCTCAAGGGCACACTCAGCGAATTCGCTAAGCAGATGTTCGGTCCAGAAACAAAGACAAAGTTCAGACCTCACCACTTCCCGTTCACAGAACCAAGTGCAGAAGTAGACGTATCTTGCTTCAAGTGCGGCGGCCAGGGCTGTAAGGTATGTAAGGGCAGCGGCTGGATCGAAATCCTGGGCTGCGGCATGGTACACCCTAATGTACTCAAGGTCGGCGGCATCGATACAGAAAAGTACACAGGATTTGCTTTCGGTATC
This sequence comes from Bacillota bacterium, assembly GCA_017549385.1. Lineage (GTDB taxonomy): Bacteria > Bacillota > Clostridia > Peptostreptococcales > Anaerovoracaceae > RGIG7444. The sequence continues at coordinate 35 of JAFYUX010000158.1, read as the reverse complement.
GGCGTAGAACGTATCGCTATGCTCAAGTACGCAGT
>JAFYUX010000157.1 GCA_017549385.1 Bacillota bacterium | reverse complement strand
CATAGTATCTGTCCCAAACACCACTCTGAACGAGAGTGTAGCCAACGTAACCTGAGCAGTCAAAACCAGTTGCAGGTGATCTGCCACCACTTCTGTATCTAACGCCCACGTTTTCTTTTGCTTTTGTAATAATATTTGCAGCAGCCTTTTTAGCATTTGCTAATTTAACTGCAGTCTTTCCGTATCTGATTTCATCAGTAGGCTCTGGGAGATTCTTGATGATGCCCGCCTTGTCGAGCTTTTCATAAAGAGTAACCTGTGCGCCCTTAATCTTTGTGTTTAATGCCTTTTCAGAAATATAAACCATAGTACCTCTGTTAAACTCAGTTTCGCTGATGAGAGATACTTCTTCCGCTGTAAGAAGACCAGCATTTTTTGCTGCTCTGTATACTGCCTTTTCCCTATCGCCTGCATCTACCTTGTGATAGCCAAGAGCAGAAAGAACGCCAACAGTATAATCAGTAGCACTGATCTTTTCGTCTGGACCAAATTTATCTTTTTCTGTTGTAAGAATAATTTCGTTCTGGTAAAGGTATCCTACATAATTTGATGCCCACTTTGGAACGTCTGTGTATGGATGGTAATAAGTGTTCTTAAGAACCTGCTCCTCAGCACCCAGTAATCTAACCAGCATAACTGCCGCCTGTACTCTGTCTGATTCGCTTTCAAGATTGTAACCTTCTTCACCGCCCTTAAAAAGGCCGTAAACATAAAGTCTGTCTGCAGAGATATCGTACTGATTTGTGATCTCTACATCATTTGTTTCTGCGAACGCTGTAACGGTAACACCTACCGTTAAGCATAAAAATGTCAATAAGAAAGATAAGACTAAGCTTATTACTCGTCTCGAACCCATGGAAAAACTCCCTTCGTATCTATTTGTTTCAACTTTTGTGTTAAACGTGGAGATATTTAAATCATAAGAGAGCTGCCGATTTCTCTCATATAACCTTGCCGAAAATACCTGCACAAGTTTGCCGATTTTTTAACACAGTTTGGATTATACACTAAGTTCGATTTCTTTGCAATCCAGATATTTCCAATTAACGTCAAGAAGCCCCTTTCGGGGCCCCTTTAGAGTATTGTTACAGTTGTGTTACAAAATTGTTAAAATCGCTGTAACACAGTAAAATAAAAGCCGTCAGCGTTGTCAATATCTGGAAACAGCTGTTTTTCCACCTTCACAAAAAAATTTTTATTTTTTTTCAAAAATGCCTCTAAAACACCCTTATTTTCGTGTTTTGAGATAGTACAAGTGCTATAAATCAGTACTCCATTTTCCTTAAGATACTGCGCTGAAATCTCTAAAATTTTCAGCTGAATCTCTGCCAGATCACTGATGCCTTTTGCATCCATATGAAGTTTGATTTCAGGTTTTCTGCGTACAACACCAAGACCTGAACACGGAGCATCCACGATTACTCGATCTGCGATACCCACAAACTCATCTCTGACAGCCATACCGTCATTTTGCTTTACTTCTATTATATCTGCACCCAGCTTTTCAGCAGTTTTTGAAATCAGCTGAAGCTTGTGCTCATGAATATCACACGTAATAATGCGACCTTTGTTTTCCATCATCTCAGCAGCACAGAGAGATTTGCCTCCCGGTGCGCCACAGATATCGATGAGAACGTCCCCAGGCTGCGGTTTAAGAGCCGAAATAGCCAACATGGAGCTGATGTCCTGTACAGAAAATAAACCCTCCTTAAAACAATCCGTAGCAAGGAGACCCTGTCCTGTCACATTAAATGCCATATCAGCTAAAATGTGATCCTGTTCCTCATCACCAGTCTTTATATCCCACACATCATACCCCAGCTTTTCCAGGCGTGAGCGGAGCTCTCCTGCTGTTGTTTTGAGGCGATTTACACGAATTGTGAGAGGAGGAGGATTGTTGCCTGCCTTCATTATTGATTCGGTACGTTTGAATCCGTACATCTCAAGCCACATCTCTGCAATATCCTTTTTGTATGAATACTTTACAGAGAGGTAATGAGCCGGGTCCTTCTGGGCATCAGGAAGAATAATCTCCTGCCACTTGCGATCGTAGTTTCTGAGAACTCCGTTCACAAATCCATCGAGACCTCTGCAGACCTTTTTAGCTATGACTACAGACTCGTTGATAGCCGCATAAGCAGGCACGCTTTCCATAAACTCAATCTGATATGCACCCATTCGCAGGAGCACCAGAACCTGAGGTCTCAGTTTGCGGAGCTTTGTGCTGACAAGTTTCTGAAGCTTGTAGTCGATATATATGAGATTTTCCAGAACTCCGTAAACGATGTTTCTCACCAGAGCTTCGTTGTCGGGATGGAGTTTTTCCATTGTGCGGTTGAGAGCGATGTTTGAGTACGCGCCTTTTGTTTCGATATCAAACAGCACTTCGTATGCAGCTTTTCTGTTTTTATCCAAATCTTTCACCTGCTATGAGAGAACGATACCTGTTTCGATCTTGTTACCCTTGAGGTAATCAGCTACTGCCACAGCCTTTTTGCCAGGCATCTGGATATTTGTCACTTCCAGTGTGCCTTCGCCGCATGCAACGTAGATTTTCTTTGCGTCAACATTGATGATTGTGCCTGGTGCTGCACCAGAATTTTTATCAGAAACCTCTGCAGCTCTGATCTTCATCTGCTGACCGTTGTAGTCGCAGTAAGCACCTGGACGCATTGGCATGCCTCTTACGAGACATTCGATAGAAAATGCGCTCTTTGTAAAATCGATATGACCTTCTTCTTTCATGATCATTGGAGAATAGCACGCAAGGGAATCATCCTGCTTTTCAGGAGCGATGTCGCCAGAAGCGATCTTTGGAAGGTATTCCATAAGAAGCTTTGCGCCCATTTCAGAAAGTTCGTCATGAAGATCATCAGATGTCTTCTTTTCTATATAAGTTTCTGCCTTTGCAATCATATCGCCTGTATCAAGACCTTCTTCCATGTACATGAGAGTTACACCAGTCTTTTCGTCGCCAGCCATGATGCTGCGCTGGATAGGTGCAGCACCTCTGAATCTCGGAAGAAGTGATGCGTGGATATTTACGCAACCGAGTCTTGGGATTTCGAGAAGCTCAACAGGAAGAATCTTGCCGTATGCAGCTACAATGATGATATCCGGATTGATATCCTTGAGTTCCTGAATGAGTTCTGGGTTGTTTTTAACTTTTTCAGGCTGATCAACTTCAAAGCCTGCTTCAAGTGCAGCCGCCTTTACAGGAGTAGGCTGTACTTTTTTACCTCTGTCTCTTGCCTTGTCAGGCTGAGTTAAAACGAGAGCCACATTGTAACCTTCTGCAGCCATTGCCTTGAGAGGCGGCACTGCAAATTCTGGTGTGCCCATATAAATAATTTTAAGGTCTTTGCTCATTACAATACCTCCTTATATATCGTGATGGCGGAGCCATCGGGAATTTTGATCTTGTGCGGTTAATTATTCTTCGTCGTAGTATTCTGCGTCTACAACTTCGTCAGCCTTGTCGATGTATAAGATGCCATCAAGGTGATCGTATTCGTGCTGGAATGCTCTTGCGAGAAGTTCTGTACCTTCGTGGATAACTTCGTTGCCTTCTCTGTCGAGACCCTTGATCTTAACGTAGTTTGCTCTCTTTACGTTGCCAGCCTTGCCAGGTACGCTGAGGCAACCTTCCATGTCTTCCTGTTCGCCTGACATTTCGAGGATTTCCGGGTTGATGAGAACGATTGGACCGTCGCCGATATCAACGATAAAGATTCTTCTGAGAACACCAACCTGTGGAGCTGCAATACCAACGCCCTGTGCTTCGTTCATTGTTTCAATCATATCGTCGATGAGAACCTGGATTCTGTCAGTGATTTCGCCAACAGGTCTGCAAACTTTTCTTAATGTATCGTCACCTTCAGTAACAATGTTTCTTAATGCCATTTTCTTTCTCCTTTATATACTGTGTATAAATGTTACGTAAAACTGTATGGATCGATTTCCACCAGCATTGTAGTTCTTAACGAGTTATCAGCCAGTCTTTCGCTCTTTATCTGTGAGATAAGTTCCAGATAGCTGTTAGTCCTTTGTACCGGACTTTTTATTATAACATGATATCGCCATGTTTCATTTAACTTTGTCATATATGCCGGCTGTGGCGAGAGAAGTTCGCCCCTCTTTGCCAGCTCCGAACTGATGATTTTGTCATAAACCGCAGAAGCCTCTCTTATACAGTCCTCCTCAGTCTGACCGTTAAACACCAGTCTGATGATATTTGTAAAAGGCGGATAGCCTGTGACTCTGCGCAGCATAACCTCGTTGCGATAAAAAGCATCATGATCATCTGCCGCAGCAGCCAAAATAGTCCTGTCATCCGGAGAATACGTCTGAATGACAACCTGCCCAGCCTCATAACCTCGTCCTGCACGTCCTGCAGCCTGAACTATGAGCTGATACGTCCTCTCCGCGGACCTGTAATCAGGAATATTGAGTGAAATATCTGCAGCAATAATCCCCACAACTCCGACATTGTCAAAGTCGAGACCTTTGGCCACAAGCTGTGTACCAACCAGAATCTGCGTCTCTCCTTTTCGGAAAGAGTTTAAAATCCTGTCAGTCTCACCCTTTCGTCTGGCAGTATCAAGATCCAGTCGTGCCACCTTTGCCTCTGGAAAAGTCTCACGAGCAGCTTCTTCTACTCTCTCTGTACCTATACCAAAATGCCTGATATATGGACTTGTACAGCTTGGACATTTTGACGGTACCCTCACACGTCTGCCACAGTAATGACACTCTGCCATACCACTGGCCTTATGATAAGTAAGGGAAACCCCGCAGGTATCACATTTCATAACGTACCCGCAGCTTCTGCAGGAAACAAATGACGAATACCCTCTTCTGTTTAAGAACAGGATAGCCTGCTTTCCGGCATCAAGGCTTTCTTTTATCTTCTGATAAAGTGCCACGCTAAAAATACTTCTGTTGCCCTGCTTGAGCTCCTGTCTCATATCCGCAATATGTACAAACGGCAGCGGAGTCTTGTTGTATCTCTCAGTAAGCCTGATTTCTGTATAAATACCTTTTTCGGCCCTATACCTGCTGACTACCGACGGCGTCGCCGACCCGAGAATAACAATGCCATCTTTAAGTCTAGCTCTCTCAAGAGCCGCATCGATAGCATCATACTTTGGAGTCATATCTGACTTATATGCCAGCTCGTGCTCTTCGTCTATAATAATCGCCCCCAGATTTTCAAAAGGAGCAAATATACCAGATCTGGCACCTATGAGAATACGTGCACCGCCGTTTCTCACTCTGATCCACTGATCATATCTCTGACCTTTTGTCATCTTGCTGTGGAGTACAGCCACTGTGTTGCTTCCGAAACGGCCCACAAATCTGTGAATAGTCTGAGGTGTAAGAGAAATTTCAGGAACTAGAATGATAACATCTCTGCCCTGGTTGAGAACCTGTTCTGCAACCCTCATATAGATTTCCGTCTTGCCGCTGCTTGTGACACCGTTTATAAGGAATGTCTCCGCAGTTTTACCAGCAACTGCAGGCAGTATAGTATCCAGAGCATTCTGCTGCTGAGAAGTAAGCTCAGGTGCCGGCAGATGCGGTACATCGAGATCTGCATAAGGATCTTTTCTCTTGCCGCGCTTTGCAGCATCCCCTACCGGAATAACACATTTTATAGCATCTATATATCTGCAGAGATAAGTTTCTTTCATCCAGCGACAGATATCTATAAGATCCTCGGGGATGACATAAGCCTCATCTACTGCCGAAACATCTTTGAGATTTTTGAGACCTTCTGTGTTTTCATCGCTGACCTCAAAGACATAAGCTTTCTTTTTTTTGTTGCCTTTACCAAAAGGCACTTCCACCACACTTCCTACAGCGACCTGGTCGAAAGGACATCTGTAAGTAAAGAGCATGTCCGTGTGGTCGCTGACATGGTCTATTATCACTTTTACGTATCTCATTCTTTTAACCTTCTTTCCAGCGACGGATCCTCAGGTCCGTAGCCTGGTCTTTCAGAAAAGATACAGCCGCAATAACTCTGACGATAAATATCGTACTGACGGGACATTTCTGTAGAACGTCTGAAACCGTCTTTTTTCTTGAAGCTTTCATCGAGAAAATGTGGTTCAAACTCTTTTTCCAACACATATCCTATGTCATTTATGCGGTTTGTGTTTTTATGAGGACTCACTGAAAGCGTAGAAGCAAAAGTCTCAGCACCCATTTCCTGAGCAGCCTCTGCAGTCTGTCTCATACGGACTTCAAAGCACTTTGTACATCTTGCACCGTTTTCAGGTTCTTCTTCCAGACCCTTTACAGCCATAAGCCAGTTTTCCGGATCATATGGACCTTCTACCAGCTTTATCTGTCTGTCCTCAGGAATCTCTTTGTTATATGCATCGATAAATATCTTTTGAGCCTCGAGACGCTTGTAATATTCACCTTCGTTTGTAATGTTTGGATTATAAAAATACACAGTAAGATCATACCTGTCCAGCAATCTTTCGATAACAGCAGTGCTGCATGGTCCGCAGCAGCTGTGAAGAAGCATGCTCTTGCGCTCTGTGCTAACTCCGTTAGCCGCGTTGGCGAAGCCATCGTTATGATGTTTTGTTGTTTTGCTTACTTTTGCGTCTGCAGACATAACTTCTTCTCCTTTTTCCGTGGTATAATCTTTCCGTAAACATATGCTTTTTGCCTTATTGCATAGCATTTTATTATATCATAAATAGATTTTACTGTGAATCGGGCTGACCTGTCTGGAACAGCCTTCAGGACATATATTATGAACAGATTTATTTTTGTAAACCCGCAGTGGCAGGGTGGCAACGACATGGATACATACCATGGCGCCAGAGAAATCGAAGATTTTTATCTCTATGATGTGGAGTACACAGAACTTGAAGTTTCTCAGGATTCCATCTCCTTAAAAGATGGAGAAAAAATCATAGGTCAGGATATTATCTTAAAGCAGACTGAAAACGCTCTGGAAATGCTTAGATTTGCAAAGCGTGGAAAGAGCCTCACTGTAGGTGGCGGTTGCGATGCTGACGTGGCATCTATCTATTATCTCAACCAGCATTTTACTGGAGATCTTGCTGTGCTCTGGTTTGACGCCCACGGCGACCTCAACACCCCATCAGAATCCGGCTCAAAACTTTTCTACGGCATGCCCGTGCGTACCCTTCTCGGCGAAAGCGATGGTGTTTTTGACCATATTATCACTGAGCCTCTTCAGACTGACCAGATTATAAACGTTGGCGGACGAGTTCTTGACGACACAGAAACTGCGCATTTTGAAAAGTCTGGTATTCCGGTGATTCCGGTACATAATAATGAACGACTTTTCGAAGACATCTGCCAGGCTGTACGTGCTACAGGCAAACGCAGATTATATATCCATCTCGATCTGGATGTACTTGATCCTTGCGACGAGGTTTCCACTCCAGTGCCAGAGGCTGATGGACTTTCCGCTGACAAGCTCATGCCATTGCTGGAAAGACT
>JAFYUX010000156.1 GCA_017549385.1 Bacillota bacterium | reverse complement strand
AGAGCACATGATAAGTTGTTTGCCGTTCCAGTCGTAATGGTCTGAGTTGGAACGCCAGAAGTATTTGTATGTGTCTTCCAGGTCTTCTGACACAAGAGGTACTTTAAACTGGAGTTCGTATGTGCCGTCACCGGCAGGTGTCAGGACTGCCCGCATTTCTGTGTACTCAGCGGCTTTTTCGTAGACTGTAACCACCATGAAATCATCATAGATTATAGGAAGGCTAAAGCCGCCGTATTCGGTGTCGTCTGAAAGTTTGAGCTTCTGGAGTGTTTCCATAGTTTCAATGCGGATTACTGTCATGTATGCACCGTCTTTTTCCTTTGTAAACATCAGAAGGTTTTCGCCTGTAGTATCGATTTCTAGATATCGCACATATGAAGTGATTTCCAGAGGGTAAACCATTTCAATCTGGTCATCGTGAAGTTCCGAGGAACCGTTCTCGTAGATTGAATAAGGCAGTTTGTAAAGACCGTAACCGCCAGGAATCTGGCTTGTATCTACATGATTGCCCTTTGTAGTTTCAGTTGAGATGCTGAAATATATGGCATCGTCGGTAAAAGCGCCCTGCCCCCAGAGATCGTAGTGATCACCAGTATCGGATGTTCCATGCCCAACTGTTGAGATATTTCCATCAGGACTTTTGTAGATAGTAAAGTTTTCTGAGTGATCCGGCAGTACAGGAATCTTGAGAAAGTCTCTAAGACCCTGAAGCTCGTATCCTTCTTCCATTTCGCCTGACGCAGAACTTAATATCATAGTTGTGCCTGTACTGTGGTGATACCCGCCATCAGGAAGACTGATATATGCGTTTATTGGATAGTAGTCGATGTAGTCTGCCAGCAGAAAATCTCTGCTGTTTTCTGTGCCTGGAGCAGTATCTGCAGCAAGATCAAGGTAAGCCTGTTCCAGCGCTTTTACTGCAGGATCGCTATAGTCGTTGTAAGTTACGTCGAGATAGTTGTCTAAGTTGAAACTGTTTTCGATGATGTACTCTCTTGGTGTCGGCTGTGCAGTAAAATTATAATCAGTTTTCACAGTAGGGTTTTGACCGGCAATATACGTAGTGTTCCAGTTAAGCTGGCCGTTTGCTGTGGCGTTTATATTTACCGTTACTCCTTCGATGTCCAAAGCATCTCCCAGCAAGATATTTTCTTCAAAAGTCACTTTATCCCGGTCGTTTACGATGCTGACGTGAGCGTAGCACATACATCCCGCGCAGATTATAATCAGCGACAAAAATATAGCCAGTGCTTTTCTCATAATTTTCCTCCTCTCTTAAAATCGAGAGTTTCCGTTCTATAAATTAATCATCTAATCCGTTTTGCTTTTAATCCTCGCTGAGCATGTCGAGAGCTTTGCTCACACGATCAGAACGATAATGATAAGTTTCCTTAACGTGCTCTACCAGAGTTTTGCCAGTATCCTCAAGATCTAGCATAGAAACGTCACCGACAATCTGTCCCTGTTTGATCATAATAGCTCTTCCTATAAAGCTGGATACTTCTTCGATAAGGTGAGTAGAAAGTAAAACTGTCTCATTTTCACTGAGAGTTCCCAGCAGCACCTTGTAAAAATCCTCTCTGTTAAAGAGGTCGTTTCCTGCAAAAGGTTCGTCCATCAGGATATACTCAGCACCCTGAGAAAGCGCCAGAATTACCTCAAATTGATTTTTCTGCCCGGTAGAAAATGCCTTAAGCGCCTTATTCATCGGAAGCTCAAAGAACTCCATCAGCGTACTAAAACGCTTGTCAGAAAACTTTGGAAAATGTTCTTTATAAAAATCCCTGTGCCCCTTAGCTGTAAGATTTGGAATAAATGAATGCTCACTTGTTGCAAATGAAATCCTTGCAATATTGTTCTTTCCGATGGCTTCGCCATCAAGAGTTATCTCGCCTTCGTATGAGATAAAGCCCAGAATGCATTTCATGAGAGTAGTCTTACCGGCACCGTTTTCGCCAAACAGACCCACGATTTCACCTCTAGGAATCGCAACACTTACATCATTTAGAGCTGTTTTATTTGTGTATTTCTTGCTTACATTTTTTATTTCTAACATACTCGTTTCTCCTAAAACACAATTCTTAAAAGAGTTGCCATCTGCCCGGGAACAAGACACTGTTCCGGTGTTACCAGAAAATATACCGCAATATAAATTCCAAGGAGTATCAGCCCTGTCACGATGGCTACCGCCATCCCCATGAGTGGGAGAGACAGGCATCTGCGATGTAATTCCCTTTTGTCAGGTAATCTTTTCATAAGGTAGATACTCTTACTGCCCTGATGGTGGTAGATATAGTGGTATACTGCCACACCAATCATGGCAACTGCCAGAGCCACAAATCCAAGCATGTGGGTACCTAAAATCTGATTTAGTGGTGCCATGGTTGCTCTTGGATCCAGTACTTTCTGTCCCGGCACGGTCACTATAAAAAGCTGATTATAATACGCTCTGTACTTTAATAATGTAACCATACTGTATAGGACTGCCATGATGAACCATGTTATGAAATATCTGATTTCACGATGCGGATCTATGCCCAGCGGTGTCAGGCGGTTCAGGTTTTTATTTGCGTCGGCGGAGCCGTCGCTGAAATTATTGTTTTCAAGATGATGATTATTCGGCTTCATATGGCACCTCCTTTCGGAGTTCCGTCAGTGTCCAAATCAGCATGATGATAGACATGGCGATGAGGATGCCGTCGTTTACCGTGTTGTTTATCTCAACAAAGAAGAAGAGAAGTCCAGCCGACATAACTACGATGGCAAATGAACGGCTGTCGTGTCTGTGAGCGCGGGAAGTGTATGCTGATGCGATACCGAGACCGCAAATTGTAAATATATTTCTTATCAGTCTGCCAGTCTGCTCAAGAGGCATGAGGCAATGTATAAATTTGCTTCTATAAAAAGCAAGAAATACGGTCTGACCACTTGTGATGGATGCATCTGCAGTCTTCATGTACATAGCGCACATAGCGAATATGAGAATGCACTGCACTGCCCACAGCAGGAAATAGAATCCTGTATTGCAGACAGCCTGCCACCCGAACACTCCGCGTTCAGATACTGACAGTCGCTGGAATGTATAGACCTGTT
>JAFYUX010000155.1 GCA_017549385.1 Bacillota bacterium | reverse complement strand
TATCGACGAAATTCACACTATTGTAGGGGCAGGAAAGACAGAAGGCTCTATGGACGCAGGCAATCTCCTCAAGCCAAAACTGGCAAGAGGCGAACTCCACTGCATCGGTGCCACTACACTTGACGAATACAGACAGAACATAGAAAAGGACAAGGCTCTGGAAAGAAGATTCCAGAAGGTTCTTATCGATCAGCCAACAGTAGAGGATACTATTTCTATCCTGAGAGGTCTCAAGCAGAGATTTGAAATCCATCACGGCGTAAGAATCAGCGACAACGCACTGATTGCCTGCGCAGTACTTTCTGACAGATATATCAGTGACAGATTCCTGCCTGACAAGGCTATCGACCTTATGGACGAGGCCGCGTCCCTTATAAGAATGGAAATCGACTCAATGCCTGCTGAACTTGACGAAATCTCAAGAAAGATCATGCAGCTTGAAATCGAAAAGCAGGCTCTGAGCAAAGAAGATGACGCAGCTTCACAGGCAAGGCTTGCAAATATAGAAAAAGAGCTTTCCGGACTGAACGACAAAAATCATGAGATGCGTGCTCAGTGGGAAAATGAAAAAGACGAAATCGGTAAGGCCAAGCGTTTAAAGCAGGAAATAGAAGACGTGATGCTCCAGATGGAAGAAGCAGAGCGTAATTACAATCTGGAACTGCTGGCCCAGCTGAAGTACGGAAAGCTTCCGCAGCTTCAGGACGAACTGGCCGCCGCTAAGGAAAAGAAACAGGATACCGAAGGCAGACTTCTCAAGGAAGAAGTTGATGAACCTGAAATTGCAGAAGTAGTTTCAAAATGGACAGGTATTCCTGTGGCAAAACTGGTAGAGGCTGAAAGAGAAAAGCTTATCAGACTTCCCGAGGAGCTCCACAGAAGAGTTATCGGTCAGGACGAGGCTGTTGAGGCTGTGGCTGAAGCGGTTATCCGTGCAAGAGCGGGCCTCAAGGATATCAACAGACCGATTGGTTCGTTTATATTTATGGGGCCGACTGGTGTTGGTAAGACGGAACTGGCAAAGACTCTGTCTGAGTCTCTCTTTGACAGCGAAAAGAATATGATCCGTATCGATATGTCTGAGTATATGGAAAAGTACTCCGTTTCAAGGCTCATCGGTGCTCCTCCGGGATACGTTGGTTATGACGAAGGTGGCCAGCTGACCGAAGCGGTGAGACGTCATCCATACAGCGTTATCCTTTTTGACGAAATCGAAAAGGCTCATCCAGATGTGTTTAACATTCTGCTCCAGCTTCTTGATGACGGTAGACTTACTGACAATCAGGGACGTACGGTAGACTTCAAAAATACTATCGTAATCATGACTTCAAACCTGGGAAGTGCTTATCTTACAGAAAATATCCGTCAGGACGGTACTATCGACGAAGCTGTAAAGCTTCAGGTGGAAAACGAGCTCAAGCGTCACTTCAGACCGGAGTTTATCAATCGTATTGACGATATCGTGGTATTTTCACCACTTACAGAGGCTCAGATCGGCAAGATTATCCAGCTTACACTGAAGTCTCTCGTAAAGCGTCTTGAAGATAGAAACATCTCTCTGGACATCACAGACGATGCAAAGTCATTTATCGCAAAAGAAGCTTACGATCCACATTACGGTGCAAGACCTGTTAAGCGTTATCTCCAGAAACACGTGGAAACAGCTATCGCAGCAAAGATTATCAGAAACGAACTTCGCGAAGGCGATGACCTCCTCATCGATGCAGACGAAAGCGGTCTTATTTTCGAAACAAAATAAAAGTTTGATGACCAAAATCAATATATATGGATGAATTTCCGCAATACACAAGTCATTGTTTTGCGATCACTCCGTGAACCCTAAAAGGGCTGGAACAACTGCGTTCCAGCCCTTTTTTTACCTTGAAAATATTGACTTTCAAGAGGTCAAAAGTTTATTATTTATATACTGACCCACGGGTCAGTTTTGTATGAAATCAAGACCAAGGAGACAGGTATGGAAAATAAAGAACTTAACGAGCTTCTCGAGATGAACGAAAAAGACGCTATCGAGGGAAAGTTTGATCCAGATAAGGCAGAGATTGAAAACATTCTTGCCATGAGAGACGAAGCTGCAGCAGCAGACGTAAAAGATGCGGAAACTATGATTCCGATGCTTGAGGAAAAGGTGGCAGAGGCAGAAGCTGCTGTTCCACCTAGAGGAAAGCCTTCTAAAATCCTTATTGCCATTATTGCGGTTATTGCAGTTATTGCAGTTATCAGATTCGGTATTCTCATTTTTGGCGGTGGCAACGACGAAGAACTTGCCCTCACAAACGTAAAGACACAGGTTGTTTCTACAGCTACGGTTGAGATGACTTCACCGCTTTCAGGACGTATCGATGCAAAGAGCACCGTTCCAGTTATTCCTATGGCGGCAGGTCAGGTTACTACAGTAAACGTTGCAAAGGGTGATTATGTAAAGGCGGGTCAGGTTCTCTTTACTATCGACAGTGCTCAGGCTCAGACACAGTATAATCAGGCATTACTCAATGTTCAGAACGCCGAGTCTACAGTTGCTCTCGTTTCTGCAAATCTGGAGCGTATGAGAGCTCTTTACGAGGCAGGTGCGGTGGCACTTACTGATCTTGAGTCCCTTGAGTCAAACTACTCAGGTGCAAAGATCCAGCTTGAAAACGCATATCTCACTGCACAGCAGGCATCTATGGCTCTGGATTATTACACAGTGACAGCTCCTATAGATGGTTATGTTACTACAGTAAATGTTGTGGCCGGAGGTCTCGTAGGTCAGACGCAGGCTGCAGTTGTTATTTCTGATACTTCTGCGCTTCAGTTAAATGCTTCAGTTTCTGAATACATGATTAGCAGCATTTATACAGGTATGGAAGTGGACGTATATGTTGAGTCTATTTCTGCTGAGCCGTTCAAGGGTAAGATCACAGCGGTTTCAGAAGCTCCTGCTCTCGGTTATTACACATATCCTGTAACAGTTTCTGTAGAAGATCCAGAAGGTGTTATCAAGGCTGGTATGTTTGCAGAAGTCAGACTTACTGCAGTAAAGAAAGAAAACGTTATCGCTGTTCCTTCTGATGCAGTTATCACAAGCGGCAGCGAAAAGAAAATAGTTCTCCTCAACCAGGACGGTACTGTAACAGTAAAGAAAATTACTGTTGGTATCGACAATGGCGATCTCGCTGAGATCACGTCAGGTATCAAGGTTGGCGACAAGATTGTAGTCAAGGGACAGACGTACGTAAAAGACGGTGAGATGGTAAACGAGGTGGAATAAATGTTATCTAAACTTGCAGTTAGACGACCAGTCACAATGATCATGGCTCTCATTGCTGTGGTCCTGCTGGGTTTCGTCTCAATATTTACGCTTCCTCAGGCTCTGATGCCTGATATCGAAGCGCCTTATGCCATCGCCATGGTAACTTATGGCGGTGCAGGCCCCGAAGAAATCGACGACCTGGTTACAACTCCTATGGAAGCTGCTCTTGCTACTGTAGAAGGCATGAAGAGCATGCAGGCGGTTTCATCAGAAAACCTGTCCTATGTTGTAATCGAGTTTAATATGGACACTGATCTTGACTTTGCTACTCTCGACATGAGAGAAAAGCTGTCAATGCTTCAGTCGGTTCTGCCAGAAGATGCTTCAGATCCTACTATCATGAAGGTAGGTATAGATTCTCTGCCTATGATGCAGCTTTATGTATCTTCTGATATGAATCTCGCTCAGCTCAATACATTTATTGAGGACAATGTATCACCTGAGTTTGAAAGACTTGCAGGTGTAGCTTCTATCGATGTGCTAGGTGCGACTGAGTCTGTTATCAAGGTTGAGTTTGACCAGGATAAGTTAGAAGGTTACGGCCTCACAATTTCTACAGTAGGATCTATGATCGCTGCAGAAAACATCAGTTATCCGAGTGGTACTATCCACAATGGCGAAACTGAAGTTACAGTAAAGACTTTCGGTGAGTTCCAGAACATTCTCGAAATCGAAACAATGCCTATCACTCTGGGAGACGGTTCTGTAATCACTCTCAAGGATGTGGCAACTATTACAGAAACAGAAACTGAGTCTACAAGTATCTCACGTATCGACGGCAATCCTGCCATCGGACTCAGCATCAGCAAAACTTCTGATGCAAACGTTGTAGAACTTTCAAATGATATTCTCAAAACTATCGACAAACTCCACGCAAAGCATGATGGAGAGCTTCAGATTATCGTAGGTTATGACCAGGCGGACTTCGTAAGACTGGCTATCAACTCTGTAGCAAAGACTGCTGTTCAGGGCGCGTTACTTGCGGTAGTAGTTATCTTTATGTTCCTCAGAAACATGAGATCAACTATGGTTATCGCTATTTCCATCCCGGCATCAGTACTGGCTACATTCTGCGTAATGAAGGCTTTCGGTATGTCCATGAACATGCTGACCATGGGTTCTCTCACGCTGGCTAT
>JAFYUX010000154.1 GCA_017549385.1 Bacillota bacterium | reverse complement strand
TTACATTTATAGGGGCACCGGTAGGATACGGAAAATCTGTGCTGGTTTCGGCTATAGAAAAGACAAAAAGTGTTATCCGCTTTGATTTAAACAGCGAAAATGCGTCGGATTTTCCGGCGGAGTTCTTTGATGTTGTCGGAGACATCGAGAACTGGAAAAAGAGCGAAACTCAGGGAAGTATCTGGGTGGTGGTTGAAAATATTCATGAGCTCAATGATGAAAACATGCTGGATACTATTTATAAAATGGCCTGTGAGTCCGGCAGTGTTTTTAGATTTGTGCTGACTTCCAGGATTAATTATTATTCCTTCAGATCTCCGGAAGTGTTATCAGGAAATATCAATCTGGTAACTGCCGATATGTTTCTTCTCAATCGTCTTGAGATTATAGCTTATTTAGGCGTTTGTGGAATAAAGATTGACGATGAAATAGCGGATCAGATTTACAACAGAACCGGCGGCTGCATAAATATCATATTCCATGTCCTCAAAAGATATGTAACTACCCGAAAACTCACGTTTTCAGAGGAGGTTGTAAATTATCTGTATCAGACGCAGTTGGCATATCTTACAGCAGACGAAGAAACAGTAGGCAACAGATTGGCTGTGCTTGGCAGATTTACAGTTCAATTGGCAAAAGCCGTAAGAGAACGTGTTTTTCAGCAGGAGTTCCTTGAGCAGGGACCTTTACCAATAACCGATAAGATATTGGAAAGACTATGCAGGAAAAATTACTTCATATCATATGATCTGGAAACGAGAGAATATCGATTTAACGAATTCTTTATCAACCATATCATGAATATCTATCGCGACAATTATCCAGAAGAACTGGAAGTTATGCAGGAAATTGTTGCCGAGGTACATGCTGAGGCAGGGGATTATGCCAGAGCTGCCTATTTCTATTATCTTTGCGATGACCACCACAGCATGTTGAGAGCTGTAGAAAAGGAAAATCGTATTGTCGTAGAAAATGACAACAGAGAAGCATATATAAGCTATTACAGAGATTCCAGCAGGCAGGTCCGCTCAAAATATCATCTGGCAGTTCTATATCTTGCATGGAGATTTTTTAATTACGGTGAAATCCAGTTATGTAAAAAGGCTTCGGCAGAATTTCTGGAAGATCTTTATGCGGATAAAGAGATAAGTGAGGAACAACGTAAATCTCTTCTTTGCGACTACTATCTTTTTAGCGGAATGACGGGGTTTTATGATCTGGACAGAGTAATACATAAGTATGAGAGTGCACTTGAGGTGTTTGATGGAAATCCAAGAACTTATCACACGTTAGTTCCTAGAACTTTCGGCAGCACTTCTATTTTGAGACTTATCTATAACGGCGGTTCTATGGAGGAGCTGGTTAAAAAGATTTATTATATTGCAGATATGGGCAATAAACTCATAGGTGACAGATGGAAAGGCTATGATGCGGCTACTGCAGCAGAAGCCCATTTTCTCCGCATGGAAGTGGACATGTCAAAGATTCTCATGGAAAAAGCCATGCATGAGTGTGTAATTTATGATCGTCTTTATGGCGGAACTATGGCTGCAATGCTTTTTCTGCGTGCTCAGGTGGCACTTATAGAAGGTGATGCAGCGTATCTTAGAAAAAATATATTTGATACAGATATGCCGGAAGAAATCATTCATAACTCTACTTCAAGAGCAACAGTGGAAGCATGTTTTGCCTGGATTTACGCTCAGCTTGGTATGACAGAAAAGATTGCGCCATGGATAAAAAGCGGCAATTTTGCAGGTATCAATCTCATGTATCCAGCTATGCCGTCAGTTTATCTGATACACATCTACGTTTTGCTTACTTTAGGCAAATATACAAAGGTTCTCAGTTACGGAGATTATTTCTTTAAAGAAGGTCCGGCGTCTGAAAATCTTTTAATCAGACAGGAAGCCTGTATGATATTTGGCGCCGCAGCCAGCGAACTGGGGAAAGTAACTATTGCTAGACAGTGTTTTGAGGCGGCTCTGGAACTGGCTCACCAGACAGGCAACGTAACTTCTATTATCTTATACGGCGACAGATTGCTTCACTTCTTTTCAGATGTTCCGGAAAAGTACAAGAAAATGGCTGTCTCTCTACGTGCCAAGGTTAGATCTTTTATAGCTGCACGAAAGCGTGTGAGTATGCAACTTGATATTGTAAGATTTATGGGTTTGACAGAAAAAGAAATGCAGGTTGCAAAGTGTGTTGAAAGGGGCAGGACAAACAAAGATATCGCTAAAGAACTTTCTATAAGCGAAAACACGGTAAAATCCACTCTAAAGCGAATCTTTTCGAAGCTTAACATCACATCACGTCGACAGTTATCAGAGCTAATTCGCCAGTATGAGCAGTAGAAATATCTAAATAATATGACGTACAGATGACAGAAATCGCTAAAAAATCCATCGAAATATTACAATTTTGTAACATAAACCACGATATAGAGTGTTAAAAATTAGATAATTAGTGGTTTAAAACTATATATAGTATTTTGGCGAAATGCCCCGGGCCAGTGTTTGTAACTGTTCCGGGGTTTTTTGTCTCCCGATGGCTCCGCCAACACGAATATTATGCCACAATATATAGAATGTAAAAATAGGTAAATGTAAAATCACGCACAATATGTGGTTGCAAATGCAATGGACAAAGGCGGTTTGCTTTGTTAAAATACGGGTAATGTGTAATAGTAGAATCACCTCAAAGGGGGACCACATATGAAAGTTATTAAGCGAGATGGCAGCACGGTTGAGTTTGATCGCAGCAAAATAGAAAGTGCCATCAGAAAAGCAAACGATGTTGTTGAAGAACAGGATCGTATATCAGAAGAAAAGATAATAGAAATCGCAAAAAAGATAGAATCAAAAAACAGACCTAGACTTCTCGTAGAAGATATTCAGGACATGGTAGAACGCAGCCTCATGGCAGAAGGCAAGTATGTCCTTGCAAAGACATACATCATCTACAGATATTCAAGAGCTCTTGTAAGAAAAGCAAACACAACTGATGATTCTATCCTGAGCCTCATCCAGAACAGCAACAAGGACGTAATGGAAGAAAACTCAAACAAAAATGCAGTTATGGCTTCCACTCAGAGAGACCTTATTGCCGGCGAAGTTTCAAAGGACCTCACAAGACGTATCCTTCTTCCTGAAAAAATCTCTCAGGCTCATGATGACGGTGTAATCCACTTCCACGATGCGGATTACTTCCTTCAGCCTATCTTTAACTGCTGCCTTATCAATATCGGCGATATGCTGGACAACGGCACAGTTATGAACGGCAAGCTCATCGAGTCACCAAAGAGTTTCCAGGTTGCATGTACGGTAATGACTCAGATTATCGCAGCTGTTGCCAGCAGCCAGTACGGCGGTCAGTCTGTGGATATGTCACATCTGGGCAAATACCTTCGCAGAAGTTACGAAAAATATAAGAGAAACATTATTGCAGAATGTGGTGATTCTATTGATGACGAAGTCATCGAAAGACTGGTGCAGAACCGCTTAAACGACGAGCTGAGATCTGGTGTTCAGACTATTCAGTATCAGATCAACACTCTCATGACTACAAACGGTCAGTCACCATTCGTTACTTTATTCCTGTATGTACGAGAAGGGGACGAGTACATCAAAGAAAATGCCATGATCGTGGAAGAAATTCTCAGACAGCGTCTTGAGGGTATCAAAAATGAAAAGGGTGTTTATGTTACTCCTGCATTCCCTAAGCTCATTTACGTTCTTGATGAAAATAACTGTCTCAAGGGCGGCGAATATGACTATATTACAGAGCTTGCAGTAAAGTGTTCTGCAAAGCGTATGTATCCTGACTATATCTCTGCAAAAAAGATGCGCGAAAACTACGAAGGCAATGTTTTCAGCTGCATGGGCTGCAGAAGTTTCCTTGCTCCATGGAAGGACGAAAATGGCGAGTATAAGTTCGAAGGTCGTTTCAACCAGGGTGTTGTCAGCCTCAACCTGCCACAGATTGCTATCATTGCAAATGGCGACGAAGATAAGTTCTGGAAACTCATGGACGAAAGACTTGAGCTCTGTTATGAGGCTCTCATGTGCAGACACGAAGCTCTCAAGGGCACAAGATCAGATACAAGCCCTGTTCACTGGCAGTATGGTGCTATCGCACGTCTTGAAAAGGGCGAAACAATCGACAAGTTCCTTTATGATGGATATTCATCTATCTCACTGGGATACATAGGTATCTACGAAATGACAAAGCTTATGAAGGGTGTAAGCCACACTGATCCTGTAGGCAAGGAGTTCGCATTTAAGGTTATGCGTTATCTCAGAGCTGCATGTGACAGATGGAAAGCAGAAACTGGCCTCGGTTTTGCTCTCTACGGCACACCGGCTGAGTCCCTCTGCTACAGATTTGCACGTATCGACAAGGAAAAGTTCGGTACTATCAAGGATGTTACTGACAAGGGTTACTATACAAACTCTTACCATGTAGATGTTCGCGAAGAGATCGACGCTTTCACAAAGTTTGTTTTCGAAAGCGAATTCCAGCCTATTTCTTCTGGCGGTGCCATCTCTTACGTAGAAGTTCCAAACATGAAAAACAACCTGGACGCACTGGCTGATGTTGTAAGATTTATTTACGACAATATCCAGTACGCTGAGTTCAATACAAAGTCTGACTACTGTCACGTTTGCGGATACGACGGCGAAATCGAAGTTACTGACGAAGGTCAGTGGAAGTGTCCAAACTGTGGCAACACAAATCAGCAGAAGATGAATGTTACAAGAAGAACCTGCGGTTATCTTGGCGAAAACTTCTGGAATGTAGGCAAGACACTGGAAATCAAATCAAGAGTGCTTCATCTGTAAGGTGATGTTATGAATTACGCAAATATTAAAACTCATGATATAGCAAATGGTCCGGGGGTTCGTGTTTCCCTTTATGTAAGCGGCTGCACACATCACTGTAAAGGCTGCTTCAACCCGGAAACATGGAACCACAACTATGGCGACGTCTTCGACGACGCGGTGGCAGATCGCATCATAACGGCTCTGGAGCCTGATCACATCAGAGGATTTTCTCTCCTGGGCGGCGAGCCGTTTGACCCTAAAAACAGTCCGGAGATGGCAAAGCTTCTCAAACGTATCAGAGAAACATATCCGCAAAAAGATATCTGGTGCTACACAGGTTATGACTACGAGCTGGATCTGCTGACTTACAAGGTCGGTCAGATGGAAGCAGTATGCGAAATGCTGGACTGCATCGATGTTCTGGTGGATGGACGCTTTGTAGAAGAACTCAAAGTTATCGATCTGAGATTCCGCGGTTCAACAAATCAGAGAATCATCGATGTAAAGAAATCTCTGGCAGCAGACGAAATCGTGGAATGGCGCGATAAGTATCAGATATAGATTGGAGTAAAAATTGAGAACTAAAGTTAGAATAAAAAAGCTTAATGAAAATGCAGTAGTGCCGAAGTATGGTAGCGAATATGCTGCAGGTGCAGATCTCTATGCCTGCATGGGTGCAGAAACAGTTATCCCTGCCGGAAAGACTGTAATGATTAAGACAGGCGTTGCTCTGGAAGTGCCAGTTGGTTATGCAGGTCTCATATATGCCCGCAGTGGTCTCGCATCAAAGAGAGGCCTTGCTCCTGCAAACAAAGTAGGTGTAGTTGACTCAGACTACAGAGGCGAAATCATGGTGGCACTCCACAATCATTCTGATGTAGATCAGATTGTAGAAGACAAAGAAAGAGTAGCTCAGTTTGTAATCACACCGGTTCTTGCAGTTGATTTTGAAGAAGTAGACGAACTGGATGATACAGAAAGAGGCGAAGGCGGCTTTGGTTCTACAGGTACAAAATAAAAAATAATTCCTTCTTGCAATGATGGGAATCATGCGATATAATAGCACA
>JAFYUX010000153.1 GCA_017549385.1 Bacillota bacterium | reverse complement strand
TCCCGAAAGAAGAACTATAAGAAAAGTCATATCATATCCCAGCGAAAGTCTGCCTAAAATACCATGCCTGCGCTGGAGTTCTCTGCACATACCGCAGTAATATGATCTGAATCTGTAAAAATCCCTGAATCTGATATCTGGCTGGTTTATATTTACATAACCGAACACAGAATACTCCTTTCCCTTTACCCTTTACCAGTTGACGTAGGCATCTAAAATCACACTCAAATGCTATTTTGCCAGCTGACCGTGAGCTTCTTCGATGACTTCGTCAACGAGAGGTTCGAATGCTTCGAAGTCGAAGACTTCGTCTTCTGCAGCTTTTCTGAGCTTGATAAGGTATTCGATATTTCCCTTTGCACCAGTCATAGGTGAAAATGTAAGTCCCGTAGGGATAAGGTGTTCTGATGCCGCATAACCTGCAACATTGAGAATAACTTCCTTATGTACACTCTTGTCTTTTACTATACCCTTTTTACCCACCTGATCTCTGCCTGCTTCGAACTGAGGCTTCACAAGACTCACCATCTCTACGCCATCTTTGAGAAGCTTTGAAGCTACAGGGAATATATGTCTGAGAGATATAAATGAAACGTCGATACTGATAAAGTCCATACGATCTGGAATCTCATCTGTTTCCATATATCTCACATTGCACTTTTCCATATTTATAACTCGTGGATCGTTTCTAAGTTTCCAGTCCAGCTGGCCGTAACCAACATCAACAGAGTAAACTTTTGATGCTCCGTGCTGAAGCATACAGTCTGTAAAACCGCCTGTGGATGCACCAATATCCATAGCAACAGCATCTGTCAGGTCAAAACCAAAATACTGTAGAGCCTTTTCCAGTTTCATGCCACCACGGCTAACGAAAGGACATGTGTCGCCCTTTACTGTGATTTCTGAGTCTACATCAACCGGTGTGCCGGCTTTGTCATAGATTCTGCCTCCAATATATACGTTTCCAGCCATAATAGCAGCCTTTGCTCTTTCTCTTGACTGGAAAAATCCTTTACTTACGAGTAAGACATCAAGCCTTTCTTTCAATTATTTCACGCACCTTATCTGCAATACCCGATGGATCAAGCCCCCAGAGAGCCTCGAGCTGTTTTTGAGTACCATGAGCAATAAACTCATCAGGCCATCCCATCTTATATACTTTAACTTTAGGGTCAGCTGCAAAAATACTTTCTATTATATTTCCAAAGCCACCTGTACATACATTATCTTCTACTACCAGGAGTCTGCCGGAGAACGATGATCTGCGGTAAACATCCTTGTCTTCCTCTGTAAGAGGTCTTATCTTTCTTGCATCTATAACACCGGCATTTATACCCTGCTTTTTGAGGATATCTGCCGCCTTTAAGCAGTTGTCTGTCATCTTGCCCACGCCCACAAGCATGATATCTTTGCCTGCGCGAAACACATATGGAGCAGGACGCCATGCAGATGTTCTCTCTGCACTCTTTAATGCTGTTCCTCGCGGATATCTTATAGCGCAAGGACCGTTGAGAGTCATAGCATACTCTATTGCCTTTTCCAGCTCAGTCTCATCAGATGGAGCAAGTACTGTAAGTCCCGGCATATGTGAAAGATATGAAATATCAAATACACCGTGGTGTGTTTCACCATCAGCGCCTACTACACCAGCTCTGTCAATGGCAAATATAACAGGAAGACCCTGCATACACACATCTATAAGAATCTGATCATACGCTCTCTGAAGGAATGTGGAATAAACCGCAACTACCGGTTTCATTCCGCTGGCCGCGAGGCCTGCAGCAAAGGTAACTGCATGTTCTTCGGCAATGCCTACGTCGAACATCCTGTCAGGATATTTTTCAGCAAAACCACTGAGTCCTGTACCGCTGATCATAGCCGCACTGATGGCAACTATACTCTTGTCCTTTTCTGCCAGTCTGCAGAGAGTATTGCCAAAAACATCAGAGTATGAAAGTTTTTTATCTGATGATGCCTGGATACCCTTTCTAGGGTCAAACTCAGATACACCATGATACTTATCAGGACGTCTCTCTGCCGGTTTGTAGCCCTTGCCCTTTTTTGTAACACAATGTACTACAACCGGTCTGTTGAGCTGTTTTACCTGAGAAAGCACATCTATGAGTTCTTCTAAGTTGTGACCATCTACCGGACCGAAATATCTGATACCAAGTTCCTCAAAGAATGTACCTGGAACAGTCATATACTTTACTACGTCTCTCAGAGTATGGAGACCGTTGTACAGTTTGCTGCCACTTGGAGTTTTGTTTAACTTTTCCTTGAGGCTCTTTTTAATTCTGTTGTATTTTTCTGATGTTCTCATCTTTCTGAGACTCTGAGACATGCTGCCTTCGTTTTTAGAGATAGACATCTCATTGTCGTTAAGAATAATGATGAGACCTGTATCCATTACGCCGGCATTGTTCATAGCCTCGTAGACCATACCACCAGTAAATGAACCATCCCCTATAACAGCTATTACCGAGTTGTTTTCTCCTCTGAGATCTCGCGCTGCCACCATGCCAAGGGCAGCAGATATGGAGTTGCTGCTGTGGCCTGTGTCAAAAGTATCATACGGACTCTCTTCTCGCTTTGGAAATCCGCTGATACCATCCATTTGTCTCAGAGTGCCGAATCTGTCACCTCTGCCTGTAATAAGCTTGTGTACATAAGACTGATGACCTACGTCCCAGATAATCTTGTCTTTAGGAGCATCAAAAACCTTATGTAGAGCAAGTGTGAGCTCAACAACACCAAGGTTTGAGGCCAGATGGCCACCTGTTTCAGAAACTGACACAATAAGTTTTTTTCTGATCTTATGGGCAAGTTTCTGCAACTCTTCTATATTTAAATCCTTTATATCGGATGGATATATTCCCTGTTCGATTTTTTTCATAAGTGTTTCCTCGTTTCCTTAGAAACTTTACCAC
>JAFYUX010000152.1 GCA_017549385.1 Bacillota bacterium | reverse complement strand
GCTCCACTCCGCGATATGAAGTTCGACCGATAGGGAAGACCTGAATTGGTGCCGGGAACCGGGGTCGAACCGGTACGAGGGGTAAACCTCGCAGGATTTTAAGTCCTGTGCGTCTGCCAATTCCGCCATCCCGGCAAAATAAAATGGCTCCAAGGGTGGGGCTCGAACCCACAACCTATCGGTTAACAGCCGAGTGCTCCACCATTGAGCTACCTTGGAATGCCTACATCGTTGCTCGTCATAACTGACTGACAACATAATTTATTATAAAGGACAAAACCCTTTCTGTCAAGAACTTTTTAAAAGTTTTTTAAGTTCTTTTAGCAATTTTTTTGCTAAGCACATATTTAACGCGCCGACTTGACTATATTAGCAAAGGCGGCGCGTAATGTCAACATGTTTTTTTATCGTGATGGCGGTAGCCATCGTAAAGGCGTTGATATTCAGTATATCAGCCTTGAAATTTTTTTAAAGAATAATCGATCTTCCGATAAACCAGAGGACTGGCACTAAAAGTGCCGGGAGCATATTGAGTGTTTTGATTTCCTTGATCTTTAAAATACCGAGACCTGAGCTGAAAATAAGGAAACCGCCGACGATAGAAATTTCTGTCATGATTTCTGTTGTCATAAAGTCACCCAGCATAGTTGCCAGCAGATAGATACTTCCCTGCCAGCAGAAAAGCACAGGTGCCGCAAGGATCATACCGATGCCGTATGTAGATGCCAGTACCATACTAGTTACCAGGTCGAGAGTCGCATTTGTAAAGAGGAATGTGTTGTCCCCGTAAAGTGCGCTCTGGATAGGACCCAGAATAGAAAGTGTACCGATGCAGTACAGCAGGATACCTGTGGTCAGGCCTTCGCCCAGTCGTTTGCCTGAACTTTTGCCCATCTTGTTCTGAATCTTTTCTGTGAGACCCTGGAACTTGCCATCAATATCGAGAATAGTACCCAGAAGACCACCGAGAGCTAAGCTCACAATAAAAAGTACCGGATAATTACTCTGTGGCATATTTTTTACGATTGAGTTAATGCCGAGACCTGCTGCCGCAAGACCCATGGCTGTAAAAAGTACGTCTGAGTACTCGTCCTTGATACCCTTTTTAAGTACGCTGCCCACCACACTTCCGGCGATGATACATGCTGTATTTGTGATAGTTCCTAACATGTCTTACTCCTGGATTCACTGATTTATAATTTCGATTTTGTTTCTGTATTTGCGTGCGTTGATTTCGTCACCTACAGCTTCGTTTACCATGACGAGTTCTGCCATGATTTCCACGCTGGAAGGATTGCCCTTGAGCGCTTTTTTAAGCATCTCTAATGCTTCCTGATGACGACCTGTACGACTGTAGCCTACTCCAAGATAATACGGTAATGGCCACCAGTCTTCCATCATTGGTGTTTCTACGTACTCTTCGAGTACAGCGATACCTCTTTCCCACTTGCCGCTCATGATGTCCGTATAGCCCTGTTCGATACGTACAGGATCAGTAAGCTCTTTAAGTCTGTCCTGAATCTCGAGACGTTCACGCCCCGGCTCACTGATAGCCATAAATCTTGTCCATTCTCTCTGAGCTTCCTCATACTTTCCGGCGTTGATATATACAAAGCCGAGATAGTAATAAGTCATAGGGAAGTCCGGCTTGAGTTCCTTGAGAGCAAGGAGTGACTCAAAAACTTCCATCTTAAAGTCTGAGATATACGCATTTTCGTCGCTTTCGGCATAGAGGTTTCTGCAAACCAGCATGTAATTGTACAGCGCGTCCACATTGTCAGGATCCATAACGAGAGCCGCTCTAAGGTTGATACAAGCCTTTTCCAGGTCACCAGCCTGAGCAAGTCCAAGACCTACTCTGACAGCTGTAGATACGATATCCTTGTGGATGTACTTGAGAAAACTGATATATTTTGAGCTGTATTCAAAAGAAGGCTGGATACCGATAACATTTATCATACCCATTACAAAATGATAAAACTCGATACCATTTGTGCCTGCCAGAGAACCTACAACGTCCTTTTTTACCGGCACAGGCACATTTCGCATGAAATCGAGATGTTCACGCTTTACGTACTCTGGCATAAATTCCAGGAAAACGATATCTTCCATATGGTGTACAAGATATTTGTCCAGTCTGTCATTCATGTGATCAGTCCTTTCTGTGTAATATGCTTTATATTATAAAGCCGGCTCCGGATATACCGGAGCCTTTTTTTCGTCATTTTTGTATTTTTGTTTACAGCATTCTGAATCTTTCGTCTTTCCACATGCTGCTGTTGTTCTGAGCAACCTTGAGACGTTCGATCATTGCTTCGCGATCCTGCGGAAGGTCGCCCTTGAGAGACACGTAGTTTGAAGCATGGTTACTTCTGAAGATACATGTCTTTTTAACGTTGATATTTTCAAGTAAGAGCTGAGCTTCTTTCAGGACTTCGTCCGGTCTGAGGAGCTCAAACTCGCCTCTCATCATTTCGTCGTGAAGTGGTGTGCCTGGAACTACCATAACTGTAAGGAAGCTAGCGTAAGTAGGTTCCATTTCGCTGATGATAGTGCCTGTGTCGATAGCATTTTCTCTCCACATCGCTCTGCCGCCGATACCTGAAAGGAATGTGAGAGATGTAGGGATACCAAGGCCTTCAGCCTTTCTAACCGCTTCAATCATCTCTTCTCTTGTTTCGCCCTTTTTGATGCGTTCGAGGATAACAGGGTTACCTGATTCTACGCCCATGTAAATGATACCAAGACCGTTGTCTCTGAGAGCGATGAGCTCTTCTTCTGTCTTCCTGAGGATATCCTTTGCACGGCCATAGATGCTTACTCTCTGGCATTCTGGGAAGAGTTCCTTTATCTTGTCAAGAATCGCCATGAGGTAGTCGTTTTTACATACCAGGGCATCACCGTCGGCGATAAAGATCTTTTCGATATGTCTGTAATAGCGACGAGCCATTTCAAGATCTTCAAAAACTTCAGCCAGCGGTCTGATTCTGAACTTTTTAGCTTTGAATGATGTGCAGAATGTGCACTTGTTGTGAGCACATCCGATAGTTGCCTGAAGGATATAACTGTAGGCCTCACTTGGCGGTCTGTAAATATCTCCTTCGTATCTCATATTTACCTCCTATGGGGGTTGTATGTCCGTGTGGACAGAGTCCACGGGAAATTACATCTTTTCTGGTGCAGAGATGCCTAAGAGAGCGAGACCATTCTTGATAGTCTGCTTTGCAGCATATACAACAGCCAGCTTTGCAGCCTTTTCTGCTTCGTTGTCTACCAGGATGTGTTCGTCGTGGTAGAACTTGTTGAAGAACTGAGCTACATCTATGATATGTCTTGTTATGATTGATGGTTCGTACTTTTCTGCAGCTTCCTTAACTACTTCTGGGAATACAGCGATAGACTTGATAAGTTCGTATGCTGAATCACCTGTTACGTAGCTCATGTCTGGCTTAACCTGACCTGAGATAACTGCTTCTGCAGCTTCTGCAGACTTTCTGAGAACTGAGCAAGCTCTTGCGTGAGTGTACTGAACATAAGGACCTGTTTCGCCTTCGAAGTTGAGTACCTTGTCCCATGCAAATGTGTAGTCCTTGATTCTGTTGTTTGAGAGTTCCTGGAACATAACCGCGCCGATACCAACTTCCTTTGCGATCTGATCCATGTCTTCTTCTGAAACGTTCTTTTCCTTGATGATTTCCTTAGTCTGTTCTACAGCCTTTGTGAGTACGTCAAGGAGGAATACTACCTTACCCTTACGAGTAGACATTGTGCCGTCTTCTAAGCTTACCATACCGAATGGTACGTGAACGCACTGTTCTGACCAGTCAAAGCCCATGAGCTCGATGATCTTGAACCACTGCTGGAAGTGGAGGTTCTGCTGAGAAGCTACAACGTAAATGTTCTTGTCGAAGTTGTAGTGTTCTTTTCTGTATACTGCAGCTGCGATATCTCTAGTGATGTAGAGAGTTGAGCCGTCCTTTTTCTTGATAAGAGCAGGAGTCATGTTGTATTCTTCGAGATCTACAATCTGAGCACCTTCTGATTCTCTCAGGATACCTCTGTCGTTCATGATGTCAACAATGCGGTTCATCTTGTCAGAGTAGAAGCTTTCACCAGCATATGAGTCAAACTCGATACCGAGCATGTCATAAACATAAGTGAATTCCTTTAATGATTCATCTCTGAACCACTGC
>JAFYUX010000151.1 GCA_017549385.1 Bacillota bacterium | reverse complement strand
GCAGTACGAACATTTCGTGTTGCATTAATTGCAGTACGAACATTTCGTACTGCATTAATTGTAAAGCAAATATTTTGTAGTTATCCTTTAACAGACTTATTTTTTACTTTATTAACGACTAAAAACAAAAAACAGCCGGTATTTTTCCGGCTGTTTTAATCAGTTTATATTAATAATTTTCTTTTCTGATTTCGAAGTATGCGAGAGGGTGCTTACATACAGGACATAATTCTGGAGCCTTTTCGCCATTTGCAAAGTGACCGCAGTTTCTGCATTCCCAAACCTGAGGAGCATCCTTTTCAAACACCTTGTTTTCCTTTACGTTCTTGAGAAGAGCGAGATAACGTTCTTCGTGAGTCTTTTCGATAGCTGCAACGCCACGGAACTGAGTTGCTAATTCGTGGAAGCCTTCTTCGTCAGCTTCGTCTGCCATACGAGCATACATATCAGTCCATTCTTCGTTTTCGCCCTGTGCAGCGTGGAGAAGATTTTCAGCTGTATCGCCGAGTTCACCTAAAGCCTTAAACCAGAGCTTTGCATGTTCCTTTTCGTTTTCTGCAGTCTGGAGGAATATAGCAGCAATCTGTTCGAAACCAGCCTTCTTAGCTACAGATGCAAAGTATGTATACTTGTTTCTTGCCATAGATTCGCCAGCGAATGCTTCCCAGAGGTTCTTTTCTGTCTTTGAACCGGCAAATGGGTTTTTAGCAGGACCTTCCTGAACAAACTTGCTTGCAGGAACGTTGCAAACCGGGCACTTTTCTGGTGCAGCTGCGCCTTCGTGAAGATAATTACATACTGAACATTTCCACTTTCCCATAACATTTTCTCCTTTAATAATTATCATAATATTGATTTCACAATTACGATGGCTCCGCCATCTATTTGATTTTACCATTGATCTATAAAGAGTTGCAATAAAAAAGCGGTCTCAAAAATAATTTTGAGACCACCTTGCATACATATTATTTTCTCTTTGCTTTCATGATATTGTTGAGAACCTTAACAGCAGTCTTGCCCTTGCTATTTAAGAGTTCGCACTCAAAATGCATTACTCTGCTTGTGTTTGACACAAGTTTTACCTTTACGATAATCTGTTCGTCTGCCATAGTAATAGGTCTGAAATATGTAGTTACCATATCAAGAGTACCTGCAGACTGACCCTGGGAACAAATATCAGACATAGGACCACAAACAACATCGATCATAGCTGCAAGATAACCGCCCTGAACGTATCTGAGACCGTTTAATTGCCATTCCTGTGGCTTAAACGCAACTTCTGCATAGCCTTCACCATCAAACTCTAAAAGTTCAGGCTGAAGAGAAAGAATATCACCGCAAGCGAGAGGATGGTCCTTGTCTCTAACGCTTAACATAGCTTTTAATGTAGCCTGTCTACCTTCTGTTGTGCTCATATCATAAGCCGAAAAATCTGGATGTACTGATTCTTTCATCGTTTCCTCCTGTTGTTATCTCTTCATTACATTTATATTCATTTCAAGAGCAGTTTTGCCTTTGCTGTTGAGCAGTTCTGCTTTAAAGTGCATAATTCTTCTGGTGTTTGTAGTGAGTTTCACCACGACTGTTACTTCCTCATCTTCTTTTGTAATCGGTCTGAGGAAATATGTATTAAAATCTATCGTTCCTGCAGATTTCAAATCTGAACATACATCTGACATAGGTCCATATGCACAATCAACCATAGCCACCAGAAATCCCGCCTGGATATATCCGATATTGCTTACCTGCCAGTCAAAAATGTTGAACTTTAAGGTTAAAACTTCTTCTTCTGTGTAGTCTACAAATATCGGCTGGAGCATCTGGATGTCCCCGACAGGGGTCTCACCTTCTGCAGCTCTTACGGAGAATATCTTTTCAAATGCTGCTTTTCGGTCCTGGTATGTATTCAAATCAAATTCTGAAAGGTCTGGTCTGAGTATTTCTGCCATCATTCCTCCAAAATGTCGTAGTTGGCCTTTTGATTTTCAGGCCGTATAAGTGGATTATAGCATAAAATACAAAAGACAGCCTCTTTTAAACGACTGCTTTGTACCATTTTCTGTATTAATTTTCATTCTTATATAAGTAGCAATCCTCATCATGGGAGTAGATAATGCCGATTGCCTGCAGATATGAGTAAATTATAACCGAGCCTACAAACTTCATACCGCGCTTTTTCAGGTCTTTAGATATAGCATCGGAAATGGCATTTGTGGTTTTGCCAATCTCATAGATAATCTTTTCGCCGGCAAAGGTTTTCAGATAATTATAGAAAGAGCCATATTCCCCTACGATATCATTGAAAATTCTGCTGTTTTTAATGCTGGCATTGACTTTAAGTCGATGTCTCACAATCTCTTTATTGCCCAGTAACTCCTGGATTTTATCGTCATCATATTTCATGACCTTTTCTATATCAAAGTTGTCATAGGCCTTTCTGAAACCTTCTCGCTTGTTCAGGATACACTCCCACGAGAGGCCGGCCTGAAAAGACTCTAAGATCAGCATCTCATAGAGATATTTGTCATCAAAATTGGGCCTGCACCACTCGTTATCGTGATATTCAACGTACAATTCATTCTTTAAATTGCACCATTTGCATCTCTTTTTAGAATCCATAACACACCCTTAAGATCTATCTATGCCAGCTTAAAGCGCCTTTCCTCCAGACACTTTTATAACCTGACCTGTGATCATCCTAGCCTGCTTACTTGCCAGGAATACAATAGTTTCGGCGATATCCTCTGGTTCGATAAGCTGACCCATAGGAATCATCGGCACAAC
Organism: Bacillota bacterium; assembly: GCA_017549385.1. Classification (GTDB taxonomy): domain Bacteria; phylum Bacillota; class Clostridia; order Peptostreptococcales; family Anaerovoracaceae; genus RGIG7444. The sequence continues at coordinate 652 of JAFYUX010000151.1, read as the reverse complement.
GACTTTTTCAAACTCCTCATCTATCCAACCTGTCTGAGTAGGACCTGGAGCGATACAATTTACAGTAATACCATACTGAGCCACTTCAAGAGCGATACTGCGAGTAAGAGCCTCTAACGTAGCTTTAGTCGATCCATACATAATCTGACCGGCAAAAGCCTGCGCTGCATCAGTAGAAATATTTATAATCCTGCCATAATCCCCGCGACGATTAATCAACTCTCTCATCATCAGAACGCTACCGCGTACATTGACAGCAAAAGTATCATCTATTACTTTCTGCGTAATCCGCTCTATTGTATCAGCACCAGTTTCATCATCTGTAGCTGCATTATTAACCAACACATCTACTTTTCCGTACTTTTCTATAGCACTTTCGAAAATTTCTTTTACATCCGCCTCATTGGAAATATCGCTCTCTAAGATTATATAATCCGCACCCATTTCCTTGAGCTTACTTTCAACAACTGATGCATCCCCGGCATTAGACGCATAATATCTATCTACACCATGCCTGTCAGCCTTAGAAATATCAAAAGGTCTATCTACTTTTTTATATGTTAAAACCAGCTTCGAACCTTCCCTGGCAAAAGCCAAAGCAGTAGCGGCCCCTATCCCCCAGGGATTATTAACCCCGGTAATAACAGCAATC
>JAFYUX010000019.1 GCA_017549385.1 Bacillota bacterium | reverse complement strand
CATCAATATCGACTGCGGTGGTCTCATCCTCGAAATCGACGGTGCAGAAGATGTAGACGCGCTCCTCGCTGGTGCAAAGTACACTGTTATCGGTAAGACAGTAGAAGCAGCTGAAATCATCACTGCTGCTGAAACATTCGACCTCGAAAAGGCTGTTGCAGAATGGACTGCTCCATTAGAAGGCGTATTCCCTACAAATGCAAAAGAAGACAAGGGCGAAATCAAAAAGTTTGAATATAAGGAACGCAGCATCCTCAAGCCTGCTATCAGCATCGCTAAGCCGCGTATCTTTATCCCTGCATTCCCTGGCACAAACTGCGAAATGGACAGCAAGCGCGCATGGGAAAGAGCTGGTGGTATCGGTAACATCCAGATTCTCACAAATATGACACCATCAAGCCTTGATGACTCTATCAAGAAGATGGTTGAAAATATCAGAAACAGCCAGATCATCATGATTCCTGGTGGTTTCTCAGGTGGTGACGAACCAGACGGTTCAGCTAAGTTCATCACAGCTGTATTCAGAAACCCTGCTGTCAGCGAAGCTGTCACAGATTTACTTGAAAACAGAGACGGCCTCATTCTCGGTATCTGTAACGGTTTCCAGGCTCTTATCAAGCTTGGTCTCGTTCCATTCGGTAAGATTACAGATCAGACAGATGACAGCCCTACACTCACATACAACAGCATTGGCAGACACGCATCTTGTCTGGTAAACACTCGTATCGCATCTGTAAATTCTCCATGGATGGCAGGCGTAGAAGTAGGCGATCAGCACCTGATTCCTATTTCACACGGCGAAGGCAGATTTATCGCTTCTGATGAACTCATCGCTCAGCTTGCTGCAAACGGTCAGATTGCGACTCAGTATGTTGACCTGGCAGGTAACCCTGTGTCTGATATCGCGTACAATCCAAACAACTCTGCTCAGGCGATTGAAGGTATCTTCTCACCTGACGGTCGTGTATTTGGTAAAATGGGTCACTCTGAACGTGTTGGCGGAAACCTCTACAAGAATGTTCCTGGCAATACTGATCAGAAACTGTTCGAATCAGGCGTGGCTTATTTTAAATAATCAAGTCGATGTCTATGGTGACCGGTTTTTTGCTGGTCACCTATAAGATTTTTTTCAGAAAGATAAAAAATTGCATAAATATTCCCTTTAAAGACAGTTCGAAAGGAAAAAGAAATGAAAGTTGGAATCGTAATGGGAAGCAAATCCGATTATCCGGTAGTAGAGAGAGCTGAAAAGATTCTCGCGGATTTCGGTATCGAGTACGAGACTAGAGTTATCTCAGCTCACAGAACACCTCGTGCCGCAGAAAAGTTCGCTTCAGAAGCAGAAGCAAACGGCATTCAGGTTATCATCGCTGCAGCTGGCAAAGCAGCTCACCTCGGTGGTGTGCTTGCGGCATTCACACCTGTTCCAGTAATAGGTCTGCCGATTAAGTCTTCAACTCTCGATGGGCTTGATTCCCTTTTATCTATTGTTCAGATGCCAAAGGGCGTACCTGTTGCCACTGTTGCTATCGACGGTGCAGAAAACGCAGGTATCCTTGCAGCTCAGATTCTCTCTGTAGCTTCACCTGAACTCAGAAAGGCCATCATAGATTATAAAGCAAAGATGGAAGCAGATGTTCTCGCAATCGATGCGGAGTTTACGTCAAAGTAACACAGGAGGAATATTTCAATGTGCAATGACTGCAAGTTCAGACAGTGCATGGCTGAGCTGGAAATTGAAAACAAGATTCAGGACGAATGCGGTGTATTCGGCATTTCTGCTCCTGGCATAGAAAACCTTGCAAAGGATGTTTACTTCGGTCTACATTCTCTCCAGCACAGAGGTCAGGACAGTGCCGGTATCGCAGCAAATGATGGCGGCAAAATCAGTTTTTATAAAAAATTAGGTCTTGTGACTGAAGTCTTCAATGACGATATCATGGAAGGTCTCAAAGGGGACATCTGTGTAGGTCACGTAAGAGCAGCAACAAAAATGCAGGGCCACGAATCCTATTCCCAGCCTTTTGTTGTACATTCAAAGATGGGTTCACTGGCAATCGGTCACAACGGTCAGCTGGTAAACGCAAAATACGTAAGAGAACAGCTTCAGGAAGACGGCTGTGTATTCCACACTACTTCTGATGCTGAAACAATAGCTGTGCTTATCGCAAAGCTTATGAAAAACTGCACAGTAGAAGAGGCTATCGCACAGGCTTGTCTGAGAGTTCAGGGTGCATTCGCTCTGGTCATCACAATCGGCAACAAGCTCATCGGCGTAAGAGATCCTCACGGCATACGCCCTCTCTGCATTGGTAAAACAAAAAACGGCTACGTTATCTCTTCTGAAAGCTGCGCATTCCCGCTTCAGGGTGCAGAACTGGTGAGAGACGTTCAGCCTGGCGAAATCGTAGTTATCGAAAACGGCGAAATTAACTCTGTAAAATATGCAACTGTTCCTGTTAGAGGCTGCTCATTCGAATATGTTTACACAGCACGTACAGACAGTAAGATCGACGGCACTGTAGTTTACATGTCACGCCGCGAAGCAGGTCGTATCCTCGCAAGAGAAGACGACGTTGAGGCCGACATGGTTATCGCTGTTCCTGACTCAGGTACAGTAGCAGCTATCGGTTATGCAGAAGAGTCTGGCATCCCGTTTGGCGAAGGCTTTGTAAAGAGCAGATACGTAGGTCGTACATTTATCCAACCTACACAGGAGATGAGAGTACAGAGCGTAAAGATGAAACTTAACGTTCTTGAGGAAAACGTAAGAGGCAAGCGTATCGTAATGATTGACGACTCTATCGTTAGAGGTACAACATCTGACAAGATCATTAAACTCCTCAAGGATGCAGGTGCATTAGAAGTTCACATGCGTCTCAGCTCACCTCCAGTTATGTACTCATGCTACATGGGTACTGATACACCGGACAGAAAAAACCTCATCGCAGCAAACATGAGCATTGAGGAAATCAGACAAAAGATCAGTGCTGATTCTCTGAGATACATCTCAATCGAAGGCCTCAAAGAGTCAATTGGTCTCGGTGACAACATCTGTCTCGCATGCTTTACTGGCGAATATCCAGTAGAACTCTACGATATCGAACACGAAACAGGCGAAAAGACATTCGTAGGCGAATACGACTGATGACACACCGGTTCCCCGATGACTCCGTCATCCCGGACTGGTAAAAGATATAACAGCAAATTGTTTATTTATTAAAGATAGGAGCAGAAAAATGGATGAAAAGTTAACATACAAAGATGCCGGCGTTGATACAAAAGAAGGCGGCAGAGCAGTAGAACTCATGAAGGACCACGTAAAGAGAACTTTCTCTAAAAACGTACTCACAGGTCTCGGTAGCTTCGGTTCACTTTACGAGCTCGACCTCACAAATATCACAGAACCTGTTCTCGTATCAGGTACTGACGGCGTAGGTACAAAGCTCAAGATCGCATTCCTCAATGACAAGCACGATACAGTAGGTCAGGACTGCGTAGCTATGTGCGTAAACGATATCGTTTGTCAGGGTGCTGTTCCTCTCTTCTTCCTCGATTACATTGCAACAGGCAAGGTACAGGCAGAAAAGATCGCTGACATCGTAAAGGGTATTGCAGATGGTTGCGTACTCTCAGAATGTTCTTTAGTAGGTGGCGAAACAGCAGAAATGCCATCATTCTATGCTGACGGCGAATACGATATGGCTGGTTTTGCAGTTGGTATCGCTGACAAAAAGCGTATCATCACAGGTGCTAAGGTTGCCGAAGGCAACGTAGTTATCGGTATTCCATCAAGCGGTATCCACTCTAACGGTTATTCACTCGTTAGAAAGGTATTCTTCGACAAGATGGATATGGATGTTCAGGATTACGTTGATGAACTCGGCACAACTCTCGGTGATGCTCTCATCACTCCAACAAAGATTTATGTAAAGGCTTGCAAGGCTGTATTCAACAAGTTTGATATCAACGGTATCGTACATATCACAGGCGGCGGCTTCTATGAAAATATCCCAAGAATCATTCCAGAAGGTCTCGGCGTAGAAATCGAAGCTGACACTTGGGAAGTTCTCCCTATCTTCAGATACATCCAGAAGTGCGGCAACATCGAAGAAAAAGAAATGTTCTCAACATTCAACATGGGTATCGGTATGATGTTCGTTGTTGATGCTGCTGATGCTGACGCTATCGTAAGCGCTCTTCAGGCTGCTGGCGAAAAGCCTTCTGTTATCGGTAAGATCGTTAAGGGCGAAGGCGTTAAGATCTACAAGGACGGCGAAGTTCTCTAATTTTCCGAGAGGTGAAAGATGAAAAATATTTCAGTACTTGTTTCAGGTGGCGGCACAAATTTTCAGGCTATCATCGACAACGTTGAAAACGGCTACATTGAAAATGCCCGCATCGCTCAGGTGATCTCAAGCAATCCAAATGCTTATGCCCTGACAAGAGCAGAAAACCACGGTATCAAGGGCGTAGTTATCGGCAAGAAGAACTACCCTGATGCTGACGAAAGAACAGATGCCATTATCAAGGCTCTGGATGACGAAAACACAGATCTTGTTATTCTTGCTGGTTACATGAGTGTACTCAGCGCAAAGCTTATCGAAGCTTACAGAGATAAGATTATCAATATCCATCCGTCTCTCATTCCAAAGTATTGCGGAATGGGAATGTATGGACATCACGTGCACGAAGCTGTTTTAGCCGGTGGCGAAACAGAATCAGGTGCTACTGTCCACTTCGTGGACGAAGGTGTAGATACTGGTAAAATCATTCTTCAGGATAGAGTTCCTGTTATGGAAGATGATACTCCAGATACACTGGCAGCTAGAGTTCTCAAAGTAGAACATCAGCTCCTTCCAAAGGCGGCAAAGATGTTCCTCAATGGCGAGTTATAAGACAGGGAGGTCTACAATATGAAAATCCTTATCGTAGGTAGCGGCGGCAGAGAACATGCTATCGCATGGAAGGTTGCACAGAGCAGCCGTGTAGAAAAAATCTACTG
>JAFYUX010000150.1 GCA_017549385.1 Bacillota bacterium | reverse complement strand
GAGATGCGAAAAGTGTACGGATATGAGTATTTTTATTACATAAATGCTCAACTACAGCCCATGCGATTGAAAGACCGTCATAAGTACTTGTACCTCTGCCGATTTCATCAAGGATGATAAGGCTGCGGTCTGTTGCAGTGTTGAGGATATACGCAAGTTCGCTCATTTCCACATAGAATGTACTCTGGCCCTGAGTCAGGTTATCTGATGCGCCGATACGAGTATAAATCCTGTCTACAACACCGATTTCAGCACTTTCGGCTGGTACAAAACAGCCAATCTGAGCCATGAGAACGATAAGTGCCGTCTGACGCATGTAAGTTGACTTACCGGCCATGTTTGGACCTGTAATAAGCAGCATACTCTGGTCAGAACAGTTTACAAATGTATCATTTGATACAAATATACCGTCATCGATAGTCTGTTCGATAACAGGATGACGGCCACCTGTTATGCTGATCTTTTCACCGTCATTTACCACAGGCTTTACGTAACCGTAACGGCTGCTTACCTCAGCAAATGAAACGATGATATCCAGTTCTGAAATTGCATCTGCAGTTTCCTGGAACTGGCGTGTATAAGTCTTGAGATAGTTTCTGAGTTCTGTAAAAAGCTCGTACTCAAGACCGTTTATACGGGCTTCTGCGTTGAGTACCACTGACTCCATCTCTTTGAGTTCTGGAGTCACGTAACGTTCGCAGTTAACCAGTGTCTGTTTTCTGATATAGTCTTCAGGAACATTGTCCTGCTGTGCTTTTGTAACTTCGATATAGTAGCCAAATACCTTGTTAAACCCTACTTTCAGAGTTTTGATACCTGTACGCTGGCGTTCGGCATTTTCCAGGCCCATAATCCAGGAAAGGCTTCCACTGGATGCATCTTTTATCTCATCGAGTTCTAGAGAATATCCATCCTTGATAAGACCGCCTTCTTTGATAGTAAGCGGTGGATCTTCCTTGATAGCTCTATCGATACGGTCGTAAACTTCCTCGAATGTAGTGATGCGATCACCAAGTGAAACCAGCAGCTCGTCTCCGGAATCCATAAGATCGCTCTTGATATCTGGAAGTACTGCAATAGAATTTCTGAGAGCCAGCATATCTTTGCCGTTGGCATTGCCGCATGCGATTCTGCCGGAGAGTCTTTCAAGATCATATACCTGCTTGAGTGCTTCACGGATGTTGTTTCTGGCCAGCATATCGTCGCTGAGAGCTTCTACAGCATCAAGTCTGAGATTTATATCCTTGGAGTTGTTTAAAGGCTCCTTAATCCATTTTTTAAGCTTTCTTGAGCCCATGGCAGTACAAGTTCTGTCCAGAACTCCAAATAAAGAACCGTTTACTTTCTTTTCAAAGAGAGTTTCTGTAAGTTCCAGGTTTCTGATGGCAGACTTGTCGAGAGTCATATGGTTTGAACGCTCTTCGATAGTGATTCGTGTGAGCTGCTCAAGGCTCTGCTTCTGAGTCTCAATGAGATAAGAAAGAAGTCCGCCGAGTGCATTTACCATATAGCTGTCCTCAGGTACACCAAGGCCAGTGATAGACTTTACATTAAACTGTCTGCAGAGGGCTGTTACAGCCTGCTGTCTGTCAAAATACTTTTCGTTTAATACAGAAATATACGCAGAACTCATAGTGGAAAGAGATTTTTCAAATGCTCCCCCAGCTACAGTTTCGTTTAAGACCGCTTCGCGGACATTAATCTTGATGAGTTCGTTGAGAATCTCATCGAGAGCCGTACCTTTTGAGTCATCATATTCTGAAGAAACCAGCTCACCAGTAGAGATATCGCAATATGCCAGACCTACTCCATCTTCACCTGCATATACAGCTGCAAGGTAATTATTTTCTTTTTCATCAAGCATAGCCTGATTTACGATAGTACCCGGAGTGACAATCTTGATCACTTCGCGCTTTACGATGCCTTTTGCCGTTGCCGGGTCTTCTACCTGCTCGCATATAGCAACCTTAAATCCCTTGTCTATAAGTCTGGAAATGTATGTATCTGCAGCATGAAACGGAACGCCGCACATAGGTGCACGTTCTTCTAAACCGCAGTTTTTACCTGTAAGTGTGACTTCCATCGCTTTTGATGCTTTGATGGCATCATCAAAAAACATCTCGTAAAAGTCTCCCAGACGGAAGAAAAGGATACAGTCCTGATAATTCTGTTTTATGTCCATATACTGCTGCATCATCGGCGTCAGCTTTTTTGTCATAGTTTTTCTCCGCGTAATAATAGCTCAAAAAGGTTGCCCCAAAATTTGAGGCAGCCTTTTATCTTTCTTTGTGTGATTCAGTTTTTATAATTTTACTCTTCATCTACAGAGCATGAATCGTGGTGGTGATCGTCTTCTACTGCGTCTGGATCATAGTCCTTGAGACCTTCGAATTCGATACCGTTCTTTGTTGCGTAGTCATAGATAGCAGCCTTGATTGACTGTTCAGAAAGGATAGAACAGTGTACTTTTACTGCAGGAAGACCGCCGAGAGCTTCTACAACGTCTTCGTTTGTGATCTTTAAAGCTTCTTCGCAGTGGAGACCAATAATCATATCAGTCGCGATGCTTGAAGATGCGATAGCTGAACCGCAACCGTAAGTCTTAAACTTTGCATCAGTGATAATCTGGTTTTCGTCTACCTTGATCATCATCTGCATCATATCGCCGCAAACCGGGCTACCAAATGAACCAACGCCTGATGCGTCTTCGAGTTCACCAACGTTGTGTGGGTTCATGAAATGTTCAATTACTGTATCGTTATATAATGCCATGTATTTTTACCAGCCTTTCTCGCTTGTGATAGGTGAAATTTCTCTTAATCTGCCGATAACCATCTTGAGCTTATCAACAGCATAGTCTACATCTTCCATTGTAGTCGGATCCCCGAAAGTGAATCTGATTGTGCCGTGAATCTGATGTACAGGCATACCTAATGCCTCGAGTACATGTGACGGCTGGAGGGATCTTGATGAGCAAGCAGAACCTGAAGAACAAGCTACGCCTGCATAATCTAATAATAATAGGATAGATTCGCCTTCTACGAAGTCAAATGTGATGCTTGCGTTACCTGGGTGTCTCTTATCCTTGCTTCCATTAAAATAAGTGTGTGGAATTTCGTTTAAAATACGGTCAACAAAGTGGTCACGAAGAGCACTTGTGTGCGCAACGTGAGATTCGAAGTTTGCTTTTGCAAGCTCAGCCGCCTTACCAAAACCTACGATTGCAGGGATGTTTTCTGTGCCGGCTCTCTTTTTTCTTTCCTGAGCGCCACCGTAAATCATTGCAGGAATGTTTATGCCTGTACGAGTGTAAAGTGCACCGATACCCTTTGGACCGTAAATCTTGTGAGATGACATTGAGAGCATGTCGATATTCATTGCTTTTACGTCGATTTCCACGTTACCAGACGCCTGAACTGCATCTGTATGGAAAATAATGCCGTGTTCCTTTGCAATAGCGCCGATTTCTGGAATTGGCTGTACAGTACCGAGCTCGTTGTTAACAAACATGATACTGATGAGGATTGTTTCCGGACGAATTGCAGCTCTTACTTCTGCAGGATCGATGAGACCTTCTTCGTTGATACCAACGTAAGTCACTTCGAAACCTTCTTTTTCAAGCTCTTTACAAGTGTAAAGAACCGCATGATGCTCGATAGCAGAAGTGATGATATGATTGCCCTTTGCCTTGAGTTTGTGAGCAATCTGAGTGATAGCCCAGTTGTCAGACTCAGTACCGCCTGATGTAAAGAGGATTTCTTTTGGTTCGGCATTGATAAGTGCAGCTACCTGCTCTCTAGCCTTTTCCATTGATTCTTTTGCATCAAGACCAATTGTATATAAAGTTGAAGCGTTACCAAACTTTTCTGTAAAGTAAGGTATCATTTCATCAACTACTTCTCTTTTTACTGGAGTTGTAGCAGAATAATCCAGATATACCTGTCTTTTTTCTCCCATTTTTATATATATTTTCCTTTCAGATAAATTGTTTTCTATATGTCCACATGACCATGTCCTGTGTCTACATCATTATACCGTTTTTTTATAGACCTTCATCACTTTTGCGAAAAAACCATGGCAAAACGTTAATCTTTCGTATATTTAGAGGTATACAACACAACTAAACCAAACTCAAACAACCTAAACTGATTTGTAAAAATATAATAAGTCAGCTTATTAACTGCATTTGAGCCAGTTTTACGGTATTTTTATCGGTTACAGTCATTATTTTATATCTGCAGCTTGTCTCATAATGTCCTGTATTTCCAGACATGTACCATGTTACATCCACCTGATAAAACACAGTATTTCTGGACTGTGACGTCATTTCTGCAGAGGTTACCTCCAGGTTTATCACTTTATCAATATCAGTGCCTGCGCTTAAACTTATTGCATTACAGTCCTGAGAAAGAATGGGATAAGTCTCCATGTCCGCAAGAGCGTGAAATGCATCATAAATATCTTCTATGTCGGCGACGCCGTCGGCAGAATTATGTACAGTAAAAATAGCCTGCTGCATTATTACAGCACGCTTTTCAAGAATATTCTGTATAAAAATCTGGTCTTCTGTCATGTCTCCTGCAGCAAAACCAGAAAAGATGGTGCTCACAGTAATAACAGCAACCAGCAGGATCAGTCTTCTGATGGTGGATTTTTTCATAGTATTCTCCTTGT
>JAFYUX010000149.1 GCA_017549385.1 Bacillota bacterium | reverse complement strand
TTGCCCGTCTGGACTACCGTATGGAATGGGAAGATGCTCTCCGAGGCTATATTTCTGAACTGGACAAGAAAAAACCTGTTATCTACTGTGGTGACCTCAATGTTGCTCATGAGGAAATCGACCTTAAAAACCCAAAGACAAACCGCAAGAGTGCCGGTTTCTCCGACGAAGAAAGAGCAAAATTTACCCAGCTTCTGGCAGCCGGTTTTGCCGACAGCTACCGCCGACTCTATCCAGACAAGGTTGAGTACTCCTGGTGGAGCTATATGAGAAAGGCCAGAGAAAACAACGCCGGATGGCGTATCGACTACTTTGTAGTTTCAGATCGTATTATGGAAAAAATTAAGGACAGCTTTATCATGACTCAGATTATGGGAAGCGACCATTGTCCTGTTGGTATTGAAATAGAGTTATAGATAGAAAGGAATGATTACAATGAATTTTAGTGTTGCAAAAGACCTGACTTTTGAACAGGCAGTAGAAATTATGTTCGGTAAGCTCAAGACTCACAAGATCATGGCACTTGCTACAAGTGTAAATGACAAGGTAATGGTGAGAAATATGAGCTGTGTCTTCTACGACAATCTCGTATGGTTTAAGACTGACAAAAACTTCAGAAAGACTCAGCAGCTCTACGCAAACCCTAACGTTGCTCTTTGCTGGAGTGGCGTCCAGATCGAAGGTGTTGCAGTAAACCACGGTCTCGTAATTGACGAACCAGAAAGAAAGTTTGAAAAGCTCTACGAAAAGTATCACGATGGCAGCTACAACAAATACTCACACGAAGAAACAGAAATTCTCTTCTCTGTTGAGCCTAAGTTTGTTGAGGTTTGGGATACAAGCCAGGAAAACTATGCGTACCAGATCTTCATCGACTTTGATAACAAGTCTATCGAAGTAAAGGCTTACGATCAGGAAGGAAAATAATTGATGAAATCAAAACTAAATATGAAAGAAACTATCCTGGTTGCAGTAATGCTTTTCGGGATGTTCTTTGGTGCGGGGAATCTCATATTTCCTGTATATATGGGACAGCTTGCCGGTCACAATGTATGGATGGCTATTTTAGGCTTTATTCTTACTGGTGTAGGTATTCCACTTTTAGGTGTTGCAGCTATAGGTCTCAGCCGAAGCAACGGCCTCAGAGATCTCAGTAGCAAAGTTGGCAGAAAGTACAGCATATTTTTTACATGTGCGCTTTACCTGACAATCGGGCCATTCTTTGCTATTCCTAGATGCGCTACAGTGCCGTTTACTGTTACTGTAGAACCTCTTATGGGAGATGGTGGACATGCTATGGCGCTTGCACTTTTCTCCTTTGTATTCTTTGTTATAGTGCTGGCATTTTCGCTTAAGCCGGGCAAGATTATGACTTATGTAGGAAAGATTCTGACACCTGTGTTTTTAGTATTCCTGGGGGCTATGGTTATAACAGCTCTTGTAAATCCAATGGGTAAAGTGTCTGAAATTGCCGCTCAGGGTACATATGAGACCAGCGCATTCTTTAACGGCTTCCTGGAAGGTTACAATACTATGGATGCCCTTGCAGGTCTTGCTTTCGGTATTATCATCGTTACTGCGGTAAAAGACCTTGGGGTAGAAAAGCCTGCTGATATCGCAAGGAGTACAGTAAAGGCTGGTGTTTTCAGTTCTATTATCATGGCTGTGATTTATGGTGCAATTACTATCGCTGGCACTCAGAGTGCAGGAAGTGGTGTTCTCTGTGACAATGGTGGCGAAGTTCTCACACTTATCGCTACTTCGTATTTTGGTAAAATCGGCGGTGTTTTCCTTGCAGCAACTGTTACAGTAGCATGCTTAAAGACTTCTGTAGGTCTAGTAGTAAGCTGCAGTGAAACTTTTGTAGAGATGTTCCCGAAGGGACCGAAATACAAGACATGGGCTGTAATATTCAGCGTATTCTCATTTATGATTGCAAATGTGGGATTAAACGGCATCATTGCGTATTCTATTCCGGTGTTGATGTTCCTTTATCCGCTGGCTATTACCCTTATCCTGCTGGGACTCTTTGGCCAGTACTTTAATCACGACAGAGTGGTGTATTGTACGGTGACAGGATTTGCTCTCTTTGCTGCGATTTTTGATTTTATAAAGACTCTGCCTACAGGTATTATCGAAGCCCTCAATCTTCAGATGCTTATCGATTTTGCAGCAAAGATACTTCCGTTTTACGACCTTGGTGTGGGTTGGATTTGTCCGTCGATTATCGGCCTTGTAATCGGTTTAGCATGGTATTTTGCAAAGGGCGGAAACAAGAAAGTAAATGCATAAGATAAAAGTATAAGAGAGGTGAAAACCTCTCTTTTTTATATGCTAAATTTGAATTGGTAAAAAGAAAACCCGCAACCGATGGTTGCGGGTTTTTTGGCGCGCCATGTAGGATTCGAACCTACGACCTTCACATTCGTAGTGTGCTACTCTATCCAGCTGAGCTAATAGCGCATAAAGAACATATATCAGTATAAAGGGATATATGTTCGTTGTCAAGCGATTTTGATTTTATTCTGTAATATCATCCAGAATACCTTCTGGTGTCTTGCCAGCTAAAATTGTGTATGCGCCTGGATTGATTGGCTTTCCAGAAGTGTTGATGAGATTTTCGAAATATGTAGTATCAGTAATAGCACCGATGTTTTTAAGCTTTTCTGCGATTACCTGTGCAGTATCACCTTCTGATACAATCAGAATAAATGAAGTAGGTGGCTGCTGTGTCTGGCTTTCGTCAGGAGTCTGTGTTTCGTCTGGCTGGTCTGTTTCGTCAGGAACGTCTGTGACAACATCCTTTTCT
>JAFYUX010000148.1 GCA_017549385.1 Bacillota bacterium | reverse complement strand
ATAAGATCTGCGAAATCGCAGTTAAAATCACAATTGTTGCCGTAAGAGTTTACGTTCTGACCGAGAAGGGTTACTTCCTTTACGCCATCAGCCGCAAGAGCTCTGATTTCGCGAAGAATATCTTCTGGAGCACGTGAAATTTCACGACCTCTGGTATATGGAACGATACAGTAAGTGCAGAAATTGTTGCAACCATTCATGATATTAACAAATGCCTTGTGTCTGTACTTACGATGTGCAGGAAGACCTTCTATAATCTTTTCCTGCTGTTCGTAAACTGAAATATATTTTTTATTTGTAGCAAGTCTATCCTTAAGAAGCTGCGGGAACTCGTTGATATTCATTGTGCCGAAGATAATATCAACCCAGCTATACTTTTCCTTAATGCGATCGATAATATGCTGCTGCTGCATCATGCATCCACAGATAGCGACGATAGCGTTTCTGTTATTTTCTTTAATCTTTTTAATGATACCAAGTTGGCCGAAAAATCTGTTATCAGCATTTTCACGTACACTGCATGTGTTTACAACGATAACGTCAGCAGTATCTCTGGCATCATTTTCTACGTAGCCTTCTTCTCTGAGCATACCTGCGATAGTTTCAGAATCGTGCTCATTCATCTGACATCCAAAAGTCTGGATGAAATAAGTTTTTTTGTTGGAATTCATAGTTATAATCTCCTTGTTTTGCCGTGTTTATGGACTTATCTGTACTATTTTAAATGGTGGTGTGGCATGTGTCAAATGTTGACTGAAAGCCCTTAATATCTTAAAATTTACTGTACGTTTTAAATCAGATATATCATTTAAGTTATATCTATTTTTATTATATTCCCCGGAGTAAAAATGATAGTTATTTATGCAGAAAAGCCCGGTATGGCACGCCTTTTTGCGGCTGCTTTAGGGGGCATCGAAATGAACGGTCAGGTTATCCCCTTTGGAGATCTGGCTAAAAACGAAAAGAATATAGAAAAACAGCAGCGTTCTGCAGGATTCCTCAAGACTACTTTCCAGGGTACTCCTTACATCATTACCTGGGGTTACGGACACCTGTGCGAGCTCAAGGATATCAAAGATTACGATCCTGCCATGACCAAGTGGCAAAACATCCCTCTTCCATATATCCCTGACAGCTATCAGTACAAAGTAAAAGAGTCCTCCCGCAGACAGTTTGAAATAGTCAGCAGGATTTTTAACAGTCCTGATGTAGAATACATCGTAAACGCTACCGATGATGACCGCGAAGGTGAAGCTATTTTCTACAATACTTACGAACTTTCCGGCTGCAATAAAAAGATTATGCGTGCTATTCTCAACAAACAGACTCAGGGCGAGATTATAAAAGCATTCTCAAACCCTGCAGGTCAGCGTGTTGACATAGAAAGTGCCGCAAGAGCCAGAGCTATAGCAGACTGGCAGATTGGTATCTCTATGACCATCAAGGCTACTCTTCAGTACGGTGAGTTTGGAGACACATATAACATCGGTCGAGTAATGACACCTACTCTCAACCTCATAGTTGAGCGCGAAAACCAGATTGCTTCTTTTAAATCTGATGTGTCATATGCCGTAAAAGCTGTATTTACAGGACCTGACGGCACTGAGTTTGCAGGCGAATACGAAGAAAAATTCCCTACAAAAGAAGCCGCAGAAGCTTTTGTAAAGAAGCTGGACCCGACCACTGCCGTGGTCAAGAGCGTTGAAAACAAGACATTCCACGATGGAGCGCCTTTCCCTTATTCACTGGATACTCTCCAGAAGGCAGCAAACGATACATTTGGAATGACTGCCAGCGAAACTCTCGCTGCTGCTCAAAAGGTTTACGAAGGTTACGGTTCTGGCGGAAGTTTGAGCTACCCTAGAACAGACGCTTCTCACTATACAGAAGACATGAAGACTGAGATTCCTAAATATATCAGATCTCTTGCTCGAATTCCTCAGTTTACATCTATGGTTAAAGGTGCCGGTGATATCAAAATCCCTAAAAAGTATTTCGATAACAAGAAAGTTGACTCTCATGCAGCTCTTTCTATTACTGAAATCCTTCCGCCTTATGACAGACTTCCTGAAAAGGAAAAAAATATCTACGATCTGGTTGCAAGATCCGTGCTGATGCTGGCATATCCCGATTTCCATTATGTCCGCACAAAAGTGACTATAGACATCAGCGGTAAGGATTTTATTGCAAAAGGCCGCAAGATTATAGATCCAGGCTGGACTGTTCTCAGAATCAGAAAAAAGAAAGAAAAAGTAAATGCTGACGATAAAGTTCTTCCAGATCTTAAAAAGGGAGATTATATCGGCACCAAGTTTACCGTAAATGAAACTAAAACACAGAAACCTCAACGCTATACAGATTCTACTTTACTGACTGCCATGAAAAACTGCGGCAAGACTGTAGAAGATGCTGATTATGCAAAGGTTCTCTCTGCTATCGATGGCATAGGCAGACCATCTACACGAGCTGCAACTATAGAAAAACTGGTTCGTACTCAGTATGT
>JAFYUX010000147.1 GCA_017549385.1 Bacillota bacterium | reverse complement strand
GGATGAGACTGCTCAGGTTGGGATTATAAATCTTATATATCTTGCAGGTCTTCTTAGTTTAAACCTTGGTCTTATGAATATCCTTCCATTTCCAGCTCTCGATGGCGGAAGACTGCTTTTTGTTGTAATCAGAAAGATTGCGGGAAAAAGGATTTCAGATCAGCTGGAAGGCAAGATCCATTTTATAGGTATAATGATTCTCTTTGGAGTTATGATTTTAGTAACATTTAAAGATATAAACACATTTATTCTGAAATAGGTGATTTTATGAGAAAGATGACAAGACAGGTAATGTGTAGAGATGTAGCTATCGGCGGAGGGGCGCCGGTTTCCATACAGTCTATGACAAACACAGACACAAGGGACGTTGAGGCGACCCTTGCACAGATAAATGCGTTAAGACAGGCAGGTTGTCAGATTGTAAGACTGGCTGTGCCTGATAATGAAGCTGCAGAGGCTTTTAAAACAATCAGAAAAAAAACAGATATGCCTCTTGTTGCTGATATACATTTTGACTACAGACTTGCCGTTGCGGCTATTGAAAATGGTGCCGACAAGGTGCGTATCAATCCAGGTAATATCGGGTCTGAGGACAGGGTAAAGGCTGTAGTTGATGCGGCGAAGGCCCGCAGGATTCCTATCAGAATCGGAGTAAATTCAGGCTCCATTGAAAAGGACATTCTGGCAAAGTATGGCGGTCCTGACGCTGAAGGTATGGTTGAAAGTGTAATGAGGAAGGTCCGCCTTGTAGAAAGCATGGATTTCAATGATATCGTGATTTCAGTCAAGGCTTCTGACGTTGTCCTCAATTATCAGACATATGTAAAGATGTCAGAGGCCACAGACTATCCGCTTCACATCGGTGTAACAGAGTCAGGTGACGTTACAAGAGGTACAGTAAAATCATCTGTTGGTCTTGGTGCTCTTCTTATTGCAGGTATCGGGGATACTCTCAGAGTGTCTCTTACAGGGGATCCTGTTGCAGAGATTCCTGTAGCAAGAGAGATTTTAAAGTGTACTGGTCACTTTAAGTCCGGTATCAATCTCGTATCTTGCCCTACATGTGCAAGATGCAAAACTGATTTGCAGGGTATCAGCGACAGGCTGATGAAACGACTTGTAGGGCTCGAAGCAGAACTTATACAGGCAGAAAAGCCACAGATTACTCTGGCGGTTATGGGTTGTGCCGTAAACGGTCCAGGGGAGGCTTCTCATGCTGATATCGGTGTTGCCTGCGGCAACGGAAAGGGTGTTATTTTCAGAAAGGGCGAGATTATTCGCACGGTAAAAGAGGATGAGATAGAAGACGTTCTCTATTCTGAAATGGCTTCCCTTGCAGACGAATTATAAATAGATTTTCATAGGAGATTAGTCTGTTAGCGGACAAGTCTCACCAATGAGAACAGGAAGAAAATTAATGCGTAATTTTATTGAAAGCAATATCACCTGGTCTGAGCTTTCGCCACACAGGCGCGAAGAGTTCAGCCTTACAATAGAACAGGTTTCTCTCATCAGTCAGGCACGTGAGCTTCATCTCGATATCTCACTGGATTTCATTATCCCTTATGCTGATCTTGCAAAGATCGAAGCAGAGTTTATGAAGGAGTTTCAGGAGATAAACAGAGTATCATTCAGATTCAGTTATCAAAATATGAGACTTTCTGAATGCGAGATTATCAAGCTCTATCTGCCACACATGATGAATTCCATGCCGGAGTATGCCAAGTTTACACATACTCTTGATTTTGCGTGCTCTCATGACTTTGGAAACGATCCAAACGAACCGGTGCTTATCAGTACAGTAGGGGAACAGGCTTCTATCATTCTCAACAAAGTTGCCGCTCCTGCCATGCAGAGCATGCTTCAGCACGATTTTGCCATCAGACGTACATTTGCTTTTGTAAACAGAAAAGATGCTTACAAGGAAAAGCTTGAGGCCCACAAGTCTGACGTTCTTGCAGAAATTCATCGCGTAAGTGCAGAGTCTGTAAAAGCAGAACAGGCAGCAAAGGCAGCCCGCGAAGCAGCCGCAAAAAACGGCGATGCCTCTGGCAACGCACAGAAATTCCCTGCTGGAGGTTATGGTAATGGTGGTGGATTTGGTGGAGGCCAGGGTGGCGCACCTAGAAAGCGTGGCTACGAAGGTCCTGTTACCGGCAATCGTATCGTAGGCAAGCCTATTGGCGAAGGTCCTGTAAGAAAGCTCAAGGAACTCCATGCCGAAAGCACAAATGTCATAATTGAAGGTAGTGTTTTCAGAACGGATTCCCGTGCACTTAAAAACGGAAAATATATTTCATTTATATATATGACAGATCAGACTGACTCTATCTGCGTAAAGATGTTTGTAACTGCGCAAAAGCAGGCTGATTTTGACGAACACATAAAAGCAGGCAAGTACATCAGAGTACATGGCGACTGCGAATACGATTCTTTTGAGAGAATGGTAGTTATGATGGCAAAGAGTATTGAACTTGCGGAAAAGCCTGTTCGTATGGACAAGAGCGAACGCAAGCGTATCGAACTCCATGCTCACACAAAGATGAGCCAGATTGACGGTCTTATGGATGTTGCTGATCTGGTAAAGACAGCAAAAAAATGGGGTCACCCTGCCATTGCAGTAACTGACCATGGTGTTGTTCAGTCATTCCCTGATGCGGCAAAAGCCGCAAAGGGCGAGATAAAGGTTATCTTTGGTGTAGAAGGTTATCTGGTAAATGATTTGAAAAATCCAGACGGATCTATCGATTACAGAACAAACCCTGCTTACCATATTATCCTTCTTGCTAAAAATCAGGAAGGTCTTAAAAATCTTTACAAGCTGGTATCATATTCATTCCTTCATTACCATCACAAGCGTCCTCGTATGCCAAAGTCGGTTATCGCTCAGCATAGAGAAGGTCTTATTATCGGTTCTGCATGCGAAGCAGGCGAAGTATACCGTGCTATGATGGACGGCAAGTCAGATGAGGAAATGATAAAGCTCATAGATTTCTATGATTATCTGGAAATCCAGCCTAGACTCAACAACAGCTTTATGGTGGAAAAGGGTCTTGTTGCCAGCGAAGAAGATATTCTCAACTACAACAGAAAGATAGTGGAGTACGGTAAGATGACAGATAAGCCTGTTGTGGCCACATGCGATGCTCACTATCTTGAAAAAGACGATTACATATACAGAAATATCATCATGGCAGCTCACGGTTTCAGAAACCTTGATGACAAGCCAAAGCTTTATCTCAGAACAACAGAAGAAATGTTAGAAGAGTTTGCTTATCTTGGCGAAGAAGAAGCAGAAAGAGTCGTTATCGACAATCCTGCTCTTATAGCTGACATGGTAGAAGAGCTAAGACCGGTACCAAAGGGTAAGTTCCCTCCAAAGATTGAGGGTTCAGAAGAACGTCTGAGAAAGAACTGTTATGACAAGGCTCATAGCATTTATGGTGATCCACTGCCGGAGATTGTAGAGGCTCGTCTCGAAAGAGAACTCAACTCTATTATCGGTAACGGCTATGCCGTGATGTATGTTGCTGCAGAGCTTCTTGTACAGAAGTCTCTTAGCGATGGTTATCTCGTAGGTTCTCGAGGTTCCGTAGGTTCATCCTTTGCTGCGACTATGGGCGGTATCACAGAAGTAAATCCGTTGCCACCTCACTATATATGCCCAAATCCAGACTGCAAAAACAGTGAGTTTGTGGATACGGGCGAGTACGGCTGCGGTGTAGATATGCCGGACAAGCTCTGTCCAAAGTGTGGCACTCAGTATAAAAAAGATGGCTTCAGCATCCCGTTCGAAACCTTCCTTGGCTTTAAGGGCGACAAGGAGCCTGATATAGATCTTAATTTTGCCGGTGAATACCAGGCAAAGGCTCACAAATACGTAGAAGAAATTTTCGGCTCAGAAAATGTATTCAAGGCCGGTACCATCGGTACCATTAAGGATAAAACAGCTCTTCAGTATGTAAAGAAATATTACGAAGAGCGAGGTCAGGTTGTAAATAAGTACGAAATGGAACGTCTGGCTATAGGTTGTTCTGGCGTACGTAAGACTACAGGTCAGCATCCTGGCGGTATTATCATTGTGCCCGAAGGGCACGAAATCTACGAATTCTGTCCGGTAATGCATCCGGCAGAAGGCGAAGGTAGAAAAGATATTATTACTACTCATTTCGACTATCACAAGATTGACGAAAATCTGCTCAAACTCGATATACTGGGACACGATGTTCCGTCCATGATAAGAATGCTCCAGGATATGACAGGCATATCTCCGGATGATATTCCTCTCTCAGACGAGAAGGTAAACAGTATTTTTATCGGAACTGAACACCTGGATATCAAGATTGAAGATTATAGACAGAAACACGGTACCTTTGGTATTCCTGAATTTGGTACAAGCTTTACACGTCAGATGCTGGATGATACTCAGCCTAAAAAGTTTGACGCGCTGGTACGTATCTCGGGTTTCTCCCACGGTACCGATGTATGGATTAACAACGCTCAGGAGTTTATCAAGAGCGGCGAAGCTACCATGGACGACGCTATTGCGACGCGAGATGACATTATGAACTACCTGATTCAGAAAGGTGTGCCAAAACAGGATTCCTTTAAGATTATGGAATGTGTTCGTAAGGGTAAAGGTCTCACTGAGGAGCAGGAGGCTGTCATGGTAGAAAACGATGTTCCTGCATGGTACATCGAATCCTGCAAGCGTATCAAGTACATGTTCCCTAGAGCCCACGCGGTGGCATACGTTATGATGTCTTACCGTATAGCTTACTTTAAGGTTTATTATCCGCCTCAGTTCTATGCGGTTCACTACACTATGAAGGTGGACTTCTTTAACGAAAAGGTTATCCTTGGGGGTATGCAGTCTGTTCTTGACAAGATGGATCAGATTAAAAAGCTGGGGGACGAAGCTACAAACAAAGAAAAGGACGAGTACCTGGTTTACGAAGTTGCCTACGAAATGTATGCCAGAGGTTTTGAGTTCCTGCCAGCTAGACTTGGCAAGTCTCATGCCACAAAGTTTACAGTTGAGGATGGCAAGGTGCGTATTCCGTTCAGAGCTCTTGGCGGTATCGGCGAATCAGCTGCTATCAGTTTTGCCGAAGCGTACGAACAGGGTCCGTTCAGTTCTATAGAAGATATAAGTGTAAGAACATCAGTAAACAATACAAATATGGAAACTCTTCGTGAGCACGGAGTGCTGGAGGGTCTTCCTGAATCGGATCAGCTGACGCTCTTCTCGTTTTAATTAAGAGGGTTATTTGTGTCGGCGGAGCCGTCGGGCTGGTATGTATTTTTGACAGGAGTCATTTATGAGAAATATTCTTATTATTACGGGCAGTCCTCGTGTTGGAGGCAACAGTGATCTTCTGGCTGAAGCTTTTGCCGAAGGCGCTTATGGTGGCGGCAACCAGGTAAAGATTTTTCCTGCCGGCAGAAAAAATATCGGTGGATGCAAAGTATGCAATACTTGTTTCAGCACTGGCAAGGCTTGTACTTTTGATGATGATTTTAATGAACTGGCTGAGCTTCTTGATTGGGCTGACGGTCTGGTTCTTGCGACTCCTCTTTACTGGTACACATTTACGGCTCAGATAAAGGCGGCCATGGATAAGATGTATTCCTTTATGTATACGGAAAGGGAGTTAAAGATCAGGGACCTGTTCCTGATTGCTTGTGCCGCTGATGACGAGGATACTTTTGAAGGTATCATCAAGTCTTATGAGGCTATTGTGACTTATCTCAAGTGTGACGACGCGGGCAAGCTTATCGTACCGGGTGTTGAGGAAAAGGGCGATGTTACTCGCGAACATCTCGATGCCGCAAAGACTGCAGGTTTCACTTTTGACATGTCAAACTACATGACTTTATAGGAGGTTAATATGCCACAGGTTATCTGTTTTGATAATTATGATCAGGAAAATATAGAGTTCAGCAACTGGTATCTGGCTGATTTTATTGTAGATAGCAGAAAGTTCACTTCAGTAGAACAGTATATGATGTACGAAAAGGCGCTTCTGTTTAGAGATGCTGAGATTGCAGAAAAGGTTCTTGATGTTCACGACGCTGCGGAGATAAAGGCTCTTGGCAGACAGGTAAACAACTACAACGAACAGGACTGGAATGGAATCCGTCAGATTGTCGTTTATCGTGGCAACCTGGAAAAGTTCCGCCAAAATCCAGATCTCGCTGCGAAGCTTTCAGCTACAGGTGATGCTATGCTGGCAGAGTGCGAGCCTTCTGACAAGATCTGGGGTATCGGTATGGCTCTGGATGATGAACGTAGACATGATCCAAAAGCGTGGCAGGGCCAGAATCTTCTGGGATACACTCTTATGATGGTAAGAAAGAGTCTTTAGGACTAAATAAAGTGTATTATTGCCTTGTAGATTTATCTTGCACAATAAATACGGGTATGATATACTAGTTTCGTGTAAAAGGTCAAAAACATGACTTAGTTGTTTCAGAGAGTGGGTTCTGCCCACTCTCTGTGTATTGTTAGGGAGAAAACAGAATATGGCAAAGAAAAAAGTTAAAGACATAGTGACAGATATGCTCGTGGATTTCCTTGCTGAAAACGGACTCGAACTTTTCAATGTTGAGTACGTTAAGGAAGGTCGCGACAG
>JAFYUX010000146.1 GCA_017549385.1 Bacillota bacterium | reverse complement strand
TACTACTTCTGCAAACTCTACTCTGTCCTTGCTGATACCTGTGAACTGTGTAAGGTCAAGGTCGAGCTTTTCGATGAGAGCAAATGTGAGTTTGCTGATGATAGTTGATTTTACTGATGTCTGTAAAGCCACAGCATCTGTCGCAACTTCTGTGACGTCTGATGCTGGAGCGTCTGCTACAACACCTGCAGCATTTGCTGTTGCGTCAGTGAGTACGAGATTTCTCGCAACTGTTACGTCTACTACTACTGCAGGGTCTGCTTCGCCTGAAGTTTCTTCTGCTGTAGCTGCAGCAATCTTTTCGAGAGTTGTCTGAAGTTCTGCTTCCTGTGTCTCGTCCATAGTGCAGTAGCTCTGCTTTACTGTGTCGAGAATCTTGTTTGCAGTCTCTTCTGAGTCAACCATTGCCACTGTTACGCCGTCAACATTGATGGCGAAGCCATCGGCAAGGAGCTCGTCGAGATTTGCGATCTTTTCTGCAACTGCTTCTGTTGAGTCGATAGCTGCAGAGAAGCTGAACTCTTTTTCGTATGTGATATCTACTTCTGGCTCAGCGCTAACAACTACAGATACGTTTGCTGTTTCTGGGACTTCTGTCTTAATCTGAGAAACCGCCTGTTCTACTTCTGCTTTGTCTTTTACTGTACCGAGATGGATATCGTGGTATGAATAATTGTAAACCGTACCTGCGTTTACTGTTACACAGCAAAGCATAAGACAGCATGCTACAGCAGCTATCCTTGCGGTATTACGCTTTCTGTCGGCAGCAAAGCGTGCGATAAGTCTGTCGAGGCATGATTCTAACTTCTTTGTGAAGGAAATCTTCTTCTGTGCGAACTCATCGATCTTTCTGTTGATAAAACGTCTCTTGCCTCTCATGTCTTCGAACAGGTGTCCAAATGTGAGATCTGCAAGTCTGTTAAATACACCTTCTACACGGCGTTCAAATTTTCTGTCTACTGACATCTTGCCGTATGTTTTTCTTGTTCTGCCTAAAATTCTATCTAATGCATGTCGACCTCTCGCGTGTAATAATGACGCAAGAAGGGCGATAGCTGTCGCTATCTCTTCGGCTACATGTCTGAAGCCTTCGAGAGATTCGTCCATTTTACGGGACACTGCGATTAATTTTTCTATGAATTCGTGCAACGGCCCGTTGGCCGTGACACTGTCTTTTTTACTGTCACGCTTGAACGCGGATGCGTTCGACTTATTATTACGTTTCATGTTTTCCCCTTTCAGGATTGCTTTCGCAATCTTTACTCGGAGGGTTCTTTTGATAACTGCCTTTTTATACGAACTGTTTTAACTTTTCGGAGAAGCACTTGCAGCGCTCACCTGTCTCTGATACGCCTGTATCTTTGCAATCTTTACAGTCGTACTGAAGCTCGAGATAGTCATACGGTAATGCTCTCTCAGTGAGCAGGTATGCCTTCTCTGCGTTTAAAGCAGTGATCGTTGTTTTCAGGTCGTTCGCCGAAACGCCTGATTGACCCCCCTTCAGTGCCAGTCTGGTTAAATCCATACTGAGACCTCTGAGTTTTTCTTCGATTTCCCTTATGCGCGGCACCGCCTCGTAAATTGCCGCCTGACGCTCCGCCTGAAGCGCCTTGTTTTTGTGTCTGATGTCTTCGTAAAGACGATTTACCTGTGCTACAGCATTTTTCTTTTCATCTGCGCCGACAGATGGCTGCTGACTGCGGTTGCCTGTGGAACCGGAATGCCATGCTGATAAAATACTGTGAACATAGTTGATGTTTGGGTTTGAAATCCCGCTCGTCCTTGCGCAGGCCTCAAGCACTTTTTCCAGGCCAAAGCCCATTACGTCGAACCAGCTATCAATCTTTAATCTCTCGTCCTCCGTAGCGTTTCTGTGAAACCCCAGGGCTCTCATGATCCTTCTGTACTGATTGAATCTCAGGTCTGTTTCAGCAAGAAGTTTTTCTGCCTGTGTCTGTGTTTTCACGCCCTGATCTATCCAGTTGCGGATAACCGTTGAGATATATGAAAAACGGTTGTTTTTATGTTTTTCAACACAATATCTATACCCATAGCAAATGAGTCCAGGCTCAAGGCCTTCCTCGTAAATCCATGAGATAACGGTCTCAGGTTCTCTGCCCTCCAGTAAACGGTCTGTGATTTCCTGAATACAGTCAAATGTTTCAGTCACCACCTGATCGTCCATTTCTGCCGGAAGAGCTCCAGATGTCTCTCTCTGTGGCTGTGGCTCCGGAGAAGCGTTTGAATAAAGCTTTTCTCTGAGATCCACAAACTCTACAGAATAGTTGAATCTGTCGTCAGGGTTTTTAAAATGTTTCCTGATCACTCCGCGATCTTCCCAGTACGTCCAGGCTCTGAGAACGTCCTCTTCTCTGAGTCCAAGATGTCTGGCTATGAGGCTGTTGCTGATATCATCTCTGTCAGCATACATCAGCGCTGTCAGGTAAACCTTGATATAGTCACCTTCTGCATCTGGCATATACTCCATGATAAAGATGTTTTCCAGCAGAGTATCTTTCAGATATAAATCTTTAGTTTTTGCTCTTTTGAAATTCATATCTAGTCCTCACGTGTACTATTTTACCACATCAAATGTGCCAAAAGTGCCGATTATTACAAATTTGTTACAGTCCAGCAGGTGTTTTTGACATATTCTACCAGCCAGAACGACAATCTGCACATTATATTGTGTAATTAAACTGAACAGCCCTATATAGCTACAGCTTCATAGGGCTTCTGTCAGCAAATTTTGTGTATTTTCCTAACCAAGTCAGATCAACGCTGCCAGTAGGGCCGTTTCTCTGTTTTGCGATGATAACTTCCGCAGTGTTTGGCTTTTCTGTAGTTTCAGGGTTGTAGTACTCATCTCTGTAGAGGAACATTACAACGTCTGCGTCCTGTTCGATGGCACCGGATTCTCTCAGGTCGGAGAGCTGAGGTCTGTGATCCTGTCTCTGTTCTACTGCTCGGGAGAGCTGCGAAAGAACGATGGTAGGGCAATCCATTTCTCTGGCCAGCTGCTTGAGCTGTCTGGAGAGATTTGATACTTCCTGCTGTCTGCCTTCTGAGCGACCGTCAGATGTCATGAGCTGGAGGTAGTCGACGATGATGAGGTCAAGGCCCTTTTCTGCCTTGAGTCGTCTGCACTTGTTTTTCATCTCCAGAATACCGATACCTGGTGTGTCATCTATGAAAATATTTGTATTTGCAAGTCTGTCGATACCGATGTTGAGGCTTTCCCAGTCGTCACGAGAGAGGTCACCTGACTTGATCTTGCTGAGTTCTACGTTTGATTCGATACTCAGAAGACGCTGGCCAAGCTGTTCTCTGGACATTTCCAGTGAGAAAATCAGTACGTTTGCCTTTGCCTTGATGGCAGACTGCTGCGCCAGGTTGAGGACGAATGCTGTCTTACCCATAGAAGGACGTGCGGCAACGATGATAAGGTCTGACTTCTGGAGACCGGAAGTCTTTGCGTCAAGATCGATAAAGCCTGTTGTGAGACCTCTAAGGCCTCCCCGGTTTCTGGACATTTCATCGATTTCATCCATGATGGCCCAGAATACATCCTTGAGCTGTGTATAATCTTTTTTCTGTGTGAGCTTTGCGATGTCGAAGATACCCTGTTCAGCAAAGTCTAAAACCTTTGATGCGTCAGTCTTTGCGCCGTAGCTCTTGTCCACGATATCACTGGAAACAGCGATAAGCTTACGCAGTACCGCCTTTTCCTTGATAATGCGGGCATATGACTGAGCGTTTGCAGTGGAAGGAACATCTGCCGCAAGTGATGCCACAAATGATCTGCCACCAACCATCTCAAGTTTCTTTTTCTTTTTAAGTTCTTCGCTGACTGTGAGGATATCTACCGGCTCAGAACGTCTGTTGAGTTCTCTTGCCGCATCAAAGATCTCTTTGTTGATGTCGCTGTAGAAGTCTTCTGGTGTGAGGATTTCCATAACGTCAAAAAGAGCATCCTTGTTTAACATCACAGCGCCAAGTACTGAACGCTCGGCGTCAGCACTGTGGGGTGGGATTCTTTCCTGCATGAAAGACGCCTCCAATCATTAGATAGAAACGTGTACCTGAATAGTTACGTTTACGTCTGTGTAAAGCTTGATTTCTGCCTTGTGTGTACCAGCCATCTTGATTGGGTTTGGCACGCTGATCTTCTTCTTGTCGATGTCGAAACCTTCGCCCTTGAGAGCAGTTGCGATATCTGCATTTGTGATAGCACCGAAGAGTCTGCCGCCGTCGCCGCCCTTTGACTTGATTTCTACAACCTTGTCAGTGAGAGCTTCCTTGATCTTTAAAGCTTCTGCCTTGAGTTCTGCCTGACGAGCAGCTTCTGCAGCCTTTTTATTTTCTAAAGCCTTGATGTTGCCAGGTGTTGCTTCCTTTGCGAGGTTCTTTGGGAAAAGCAT
>JAFYUX010000145.1 GCA_017549385.1 Bacillota bacterium | reverse complement strand
GTGGGGAAGTGGTTGAATTTTCTGATCCAGCCATGGAACATAACATGAAGGTGATGCTCGGCAAAAAGGATAGGGAAAAGATTACAGATGAGGAACTGTTGTATGTGGGACAGATTGCTTTTACAGCAGATGGCATGAATATCATCTATATGTATGGGCAGAACGAAACCTGGATGGATGGCACGCCGTACGACTTTACGCACGAAACACTTGGGCCTATACCGACATATCCGGGGACTGTGCCGGTGACTTCTTTTGAGGATCTTGCTATGATGGGACAGTTTGCAGATGGAGAGGGTAATCCGTTTGTATTTGCAAATTCCCGCAGCGATATAGATATAGATTATATTTTCTCTATGTGGCCACAGACAGTCATTTATATAATCGATGAAAATGCCATGATTATGCTTGATGAAGACGGTAGCTGGCCGGACGATTACTGGAAGTCAGAGCTGACTGGACATAATTCGTATAACTATATAAACGGACGTCCGGCGTATCGTTATACAGATATGAATGGAAACGAACAGATTCAATGGCTGGATGAGAATTAAAAATAAAATATCTAAGAATTAAAACCGGCGGCCCTTCGGGGCCGTTTTGTTTTGTATGCAGCAACAAAAAATAACAATGACCGTCTACTGGAATAGACGGTCTTGAAACAACCCTTTAAGATAGACCGTCACTTGAAAAACGGCAATCCTTAACTACCTGTAGGATAACATTTTATAACTACTAAAGCAAGGTAGATGTATAAAAATGTTAAAATCTTACAAGTGGTGTGAGCCGGTGCTATGCCGGCTCTTTTTAATTTAGCGACCTGCAAATATTATTTAAGAAATAATATTTCCTTTTAAAACCTGTGGTACTTCGGGGCCGTCTTACTTTATGAAAAGGGAAAATTGTGTCCTTTTGCAGCGCTCCGCGCAGGCGAATTGCTGTGCGAAGTTGTCAATGATTGACACACCAAGTTTTGCTCTTTAAAATGGTAAATGAAGTAAATTGATGCTTACGGTTAGGTATAAAAGCATCGATACAAAGGAGAGATTTTATGAGTAGTAAGAAAGTGTTAGCCGTTTTTCTGGCGGTACTTATGGCTGCCATGACAATGGTTGGATTCGCAGGTTGTGGAAGCACTGGCGGTGGTGCCGGCGGAGCTGGCTGAAAAGGTCAGAATGGATCACAGAGTGTATTTCCATTTGAGACTGATAAACTGACACCGGAAGTGGCGACAGCTTATTGGACGGTATTAAATCAGGCAATAAACAAGCATGGTATCCTTGATAAAACTTCTGGCTTTAGCTCAGAAGATGAAGGCGTTCAGGGTGGTTATCTTTTAGATATGGATAACGATGGTACACCAGAACTTATAATTTGCAGTTTTTATCTTGGTGATGGATATGGTTTCGCATGTCCATTTTTAGAGGTTTATACATATGCTGATGGCGAGGCAATTGATGCTTACGGCACTGATCTTTATGGTGCTACTGGCGGATATGACGTGAAATATTTTCTTGAAAAAAATGATTCTAATGGTTTTGTGAATCTTAATCGTTATACACATCATGATAGTGATGATTTCGGCTTCGAAGACTGTGAAATGGGAGTTTTAATTGAAGACCAATTATGGATGAGAGAATCTGGTATAGATGTAGAAGAAATGAAAGCATCAGGTATAGTGCTCGATCCTGAAGAAGCACCTGCTGACGCAGAAGTGCAGCTTCTTGTTAAAAATGAAAGTGGCGAATACACTTTCGGCTTCGAAAACAACGCTCAGCAGCTTCTCAGTGCCTTAGCTTCAAGAGCAGCTCTCAATGCTGAAACATTCCTTAAGAATATTGCTTACTATGGCGATCGTAGCAAGTGTGTTATGACTAAGGAAATGGCTGAGGCGTATGCGGAAGTGATAGAAAGTATGCCAGGGTCTATAGAAGATGATTTTGGAGATGCAGGTAATCTTCATGTTATGCTTGCAGATCCGAATAATGATGGTATGCCGATTTTAATTGCAGGATATCTTGGGGAACCGGTTGGGGTTGACTGTTATAATGGATATCATGATTACGGTATGCAATTATATTCACATCATAAGGACACTGATACTTATGAAGGCGCATATATATATGGATATGAAAATGGTAAAGCTGTAAAGGCTGATATAGGTGTAGACTACGGAAATAGTTTTGGTAAATATAAGGGCAAAGGGGCGCTTGTTAACGAAAACATGCGACATGGCTTTGGCGTAGAAACTATATATGATATATGTACTGTAGAGAATGGTGTAATTACGTTAGAAAAGCAGTTTAGATCATATGGTGTAGAGCTGTTCATGAATTATGATAATGAAGTGGAATATGTCTACGCTGACCTTCCGAAAGATGCAAAATACACTACGGCCGATATTGAAAATGACATCACTACTTTACCAAGAAATGGATGGGCTGAAGAGGTATGGGAAGATGGCCCTGGCGGAATTCGTTATTTCTGGACAAAAATATATGAAGATGGCAAAGATGTAACTTCAAAATATTATGATTTAAATAATAGAAATGAAATGTTGCCATATGGTACATACCCTAGTGAAAGGGATAACGTAAAGTATAATGCACCAATTTATTGTTATGATGCTAGTGCATTTGGACATGCATGCTATGACATGACTCCTCAGGCTGATGCAGTTCAGTACCTCCGCGAGTATGCAAAGGTAGCTGGCAAGCCTTCATACAACTTCCCAGAAGTTGCAGGTATTCTCTCTAGCGACGAAATCGCAAAGATTGCAGAAATCGTTGCCAAGGAACTCAAGGGCGAAGTTGGCGAAATCTTCAGAATCTCCGACGACTTATACTACGTAATCATCTACGTTGACGGCGAACCTGCTGGCGGCGTTATCGTAAAGAACAGCGTAATCGAAGAATCCGGATATAGAGTAATTGCTTCAGGTAGCGAAATCTACACAGAAGCAGAACTCAACAGCTATGTTCAGGACGACGAGTCTGTTTCAAATATCGTGTTAGACTACAGTGCAGCTGGCAAAAACAAAGCTGACTACCTCGAAAAGGCTATGGGCAAGATCGACGGTACAACAGTAAACGACGCTGCAAAGGGTCAGATTGTAACTTACGTTCAGAACGCAGTTACAGAAGCAAGTACAGAAACAATCAAGTGCAAGGGCAACAGCGCGACTATCGATGGCGCAACAGTTTCAAAGGCACTGAACAATACAACTGCAATCCAGAAAGAAATCAACACAGTTCTTGATGGAGTAACGCTCAACAAGACAATCGACGTTATCATCAAGATCATGTGCAAAAACATGAATGTCGGCGAAATGGCTCAGGTGACATTTGACTCATCAATTCTCGATTCTATCGGTATCGCAGACGAAATTCAGGTAATCCTTGGCGACGAACAGCACGGTATCAGCATCAGCACATCTGGCCTCCAGTACCTCTGTAGTGTGTACGGTCAGGTAATCGTACAGGTTCAGAAGGTTGGCGATGTGACATACTCAATCACATTTGTGGATGCCTCCGGCAACAAGCTTGACCAGATTGAATGCAGTCTCTCATTTACAATGCCAGCGCCTAACGAAATGGCAACAGTATTTGCAACATACTCTGGCGGTTCAGATAACTGGGGTGGCCAGTACGATGCTGCACACAAGACTATTGAGTTCTCAACTCCATACTCTGGTCAGTACGAAATCATCGACAATGCAGCAGATATCAAGGACATCACAGAACAGAATCAGGAAACTGCAGATGCAATCAAGTTCATGGTATCTAAGGGTTACTTCTCAGTAAGTGAAGATGGCGAGTTTAACCCAGATGAAACCCTCAACAGATACATGTTTGTAGAAGCTCTCGTAAGAATGTTCTTCACAACAGACCATACTCTTACAACTTCATTTACAGACGTTCCTAAGGACAGCCCATACTACACTTACGTAGCATCAGGCGAAAAGGACAATATCGTTGAAGGTATCAGCGAAACAAAGTTTGCAGGTAATCAGGAAGTAACAAGAGAACAGATCATAGCTCTCTGCGCAAGAACACTTGCAGACAAGAAGGGTTACAGCTACCCAGAAAACCCAGATGAATACCTCACTTACACAGACGCTGACAAGATCGGTGGCTGGGCTCGCAGCACAACTGCTCTTGCAGTAAGAGAAGGTCTCATCGACAGAGGTGGCGCTCTCAATCCTAAGGAAGCAGTAACTAGAGACGAAGCAGCTCTCATGCTGTACAAGCTCTTTATGCTCCTCTACGAAACATCTGCTGAAAACGCTCCAGTTAGCAGCGTAGCAGGTGGCGGTAGCGGCAGCTTCCCAGTAGTACCTGTAGTTGGCGGAGCCATCGTGGTTCTCGCAGCGGCAGGTGGTGGCGTATTCTTCATGAAGAAAAAGGGTGCAGCTCCGGTAGCAGAAGCAACAGCTGAAGCAGTTGAAGAAGTGGCTCCAGTTGCGGAAGAACCTGCAGAAACGCCAGAAACGACTGAAATTGCAGAAGAACCTGCAGAAACAACAGAAGAATAATTGATATTCGTATAGCAAACGGCTCACATATGTGAGCCGTTTCTTTTCATGATGTGATGTAAAAATATGTAAATGTTGTTGCGGGATAAAAGAATGGATGGTAAAATATGGAACAAGGGTGCCGTTTGGCGGTCGGTCACCGACTTGAAAAAGGAGGTGATGTTATGATATCAAGCTCCGATATGTATCAGTTCACACTGGTTATAGTGAGTATAGTATCATTGTGTGTAACAATTTTTACTCGCAAAAAATAACAACGACCGCCTAAGT
>JAFYUX010000144.1 GCA_017549385.1 Bacillota bacterium | reverse complement strand
GGGATTACATAATCAACATCATCAGGGTCGCAGTTTGTATCAACGATACCTACAACTGGGATACCGAGGATCTTAGCTTCCTTGATAGCGATCTTTTCCTTCTTAGGGTCTACAACGAACATAGCTGCTGGCATACCCTTCATGTCCTTCATACCGCCAAGGTACTTTTCGAGCTTTTCAGCTTCTGCTCTGAGCTTAAGAACTTCCTTCTTTGTGAGAGCTTCGAATGTTCCATCAGTTTCCATAGTCTTGATGTCGTTGAGCTTCTTGATTCTTGTAGCGATTGTCTTGTGGTTAGTGAGCATACCGCCTAACCATCTTTCGTTTACATAAAACATACCGCATCTTACCGCTTCTTCAGCGATTGCAGCGTGAGCCTGCTTCTTTGTACCTACGAAAAGGATAGGTCTGCCTGTAGCAGCTGCCTGCATCATGAAGTTGTAAGCTTCGTCTACCTTCTTAACTGTCTTCTGAAGGTCGATAATGTAGATGCCGTTTCTTTCTGTGAAGATGTACTTAGCCATCTTAGGGTTCCATCTTCTTGTCTGGTGACCAAAATGTACACCTGCTTCGAGTAACTGTTTCATTGAAATTACTGCCATTTTAAATTTCCTCCTGGTTAATACCTCCGTCCCTTTCATCCTCAAATGCCTCTGAACCATTGAAAATCCAGCACCAGCAGTGAGTCTTAGGGCGTGCGAATTTATGCATGCCTAGTCGCATGCGGTAACTATAATACACTAAAACCCTTTATATTTCAAGCTTTTTTCTACTTTTTTATGCTAAATTCTGCAATTTTTTTATATATTCTGCTACTTCTTTTTTGTACGCTCTGCTGACGGGAATTTCCTCTCCGTTAAAGAGATAAATCGAGCTGCTGGACATCGTAGAAACGTGATGAACATTGACAGCGAAGCTGTCATGACACCGTAAAAATCTGTTTCCGCAATCCTTTAAAAAGCAATCAATTTTTATGTCATACGGCACAAATCCTGTTTCTGTGCTGAGATCAACACCATACCTGGCTTTTTTTACGTATAAAACAGAATCTTTATGTATAATCTGCATTCGTTTGCCGTGATATACCCTGAGTCTGTCAGCATTTCTAAAACAGAACTCCGCTCTTTTGGCCACCAGTTCCAGCATCTCCACTATACTGTTGCGAGTCAGCGGTTTGCGCATCAAATCAATGTGGCTGGCACTGTAAATGTTGACCGGCACGTAAGTCCTTTCCGTCATAAAAACAATTCCCAGTTTTTCGTTTACAGAAAGAGCTCTCCTGCACCTGTCCAGAGCAAGATTAAACGAATCATCATCTCTGCCCAGCTCCACCACTGCAAAATCATACGCTAGCGGATTTTCAAAAAGTCTGTTCCAGCTTTCCTCCAAAGAATCACAATACTCTGCAATAAGACACTTCTGGCCAGAACACAAAATCTCTCTGGCTGATGCAGCAATCTTTCTGCAGTCTGCGAGATCTCCGATCACAATAATCTTTACCATCAGTCCCCCATTAAATATAAAACCTACAAATACCAATAACTTCCATTTATTGATATATTATACACTTTTATGTAAATCGGGTAAAGCATACACTGTAATTTTCTTACAGTTTCTTAAGGTTTACTTTCTGACCTGATGCATATATCTTTTTAACCTGCTGTTCTTTTGTGATGCGCTCTGCCAGAGCCTGATCTTTTACTACAAATCCGTTGAGTTCGTCCACCCCATAATCAAATAAGATTGGTGAAAGTGTAGTAACCGGACCTACAATACCTACATAAGCATTTTTAGCCAGTTCCAGCAGTCTTGGAAGTCGTTTATCTGATATAGTCAGCGCACCGAAAAACGCATAATCCGCATCTGGAAGCAGATACTCCGCAGCCTGCTCAGGATAATCTCCAAGGTATGGACGCTGCTCGATAATATACAGGTCACAGATAGGTTTAAGCAACTGATCTATAAATGGGAAATGACCCACAATCACAACTTTTTTTCCTGCCATTTCTTTCTGATGGGAGATAAACGGATCCGTAGTTCTATCCTCTGAGTAAAGGCTGTCTGTCAGATATATACCGTTTTTCTTTACCATCTCCGGCGAGTTGTAATACGCGTTGATAGCAGCATGTCCTATAGTAGCTTCTGTTATATTCCATGATTTTATGCCCTGTGCCAGTTCTTTCAGGCTCATTTCAAGCTTGTTGCCTGTCTCTATCATAGGGCGTGTGTCTGTTTCTTCTCTAAACTCGGAGATACCGATATTTCCCTGATATTTTACGATTGCACCATAGTGAGTGCACATCACGTCATCTATCTGCAGGTCTTCTGGAATCCCGTCGATAAGAGCATCATAAAGTGATTTCATCTATGCCTCCTGTATTTTGCAGATTGTCCGGCGTAATCAGTTCGCCGTGACGAAGCATGTTTCTAATATTCATAAGAGTCTCATCCAGTTTTTCAATAACTGCCTGACTCAGTCTCTCCTCTTCAGTGGTTTCTATAATCTTTGAAATACCGCCGTTTCTGATGACAATACGTTTATCCGCACTGAGAGCAAGCAGTGGATCATGAGTAGACATAAACACAATCTTGTCGTTTTTAGTCAGTATCTTTATAGCCTGCTTTCTATCGATACCGGCATTTTCAATCTCATCTATCAGCACGATGGGCGACGAACTCATAAATGCTGTATCAGCAATCATAAGAGCTCTGGACTGTCCGCCAGACAGCTGAGTCACCTTTACATCCATAGTAAACTTTTCGCCGGCAAGCTCATTGGCACACTCAAAACATCTCGCAACTATATCCTCCGGATCCTCGCAAAATCTGCTCTTTGAATGCATCAGCAAAAACTCTCTTACACTGAGATCCATTACAAAATTCATATTCTGCGAAAGCTGAGCCACCAGCTGTCCTTCAAGCTCAAAACGCATCTCATCATCCGGAAAAACTCCGTCTATCATAATTTTTCTCTTTGTAGGAGTATCTCCCTGAGCGATACATTCTATATCACCTAAAAGACGACTTTTTCCAGAACCTGTAGGTCCTACGATACTGAGAACTTCTCCTGTGCGAACAGTCAACTCCACATCCTCAGGACTACCGTCCTTGTACGTGCCCCCTACTATGGTAATACTGCCTATACGAAAAACATCATCTTCTGGTGAAGAAAGCGCCACCATAAAATCTGCGAACTGTTCCAGTACATCGTCAACATCTGTACCCAGTTCTGCAATCCAGTCCTGATCAGCCATTTCAAGAGCATCAGCAAGAGGCTTTTTCTGATCAAGTTCTCCAAGATTCATGTTTTCGAAGAAATCGGCAGCTATAGGGTATTTTTGCAGTATTTCTTCTATGCTGACTGTTTCTGCTATTTCATAAAAATCGTGCATTTTATCTCTCCTTTACAGGATGAAATTCCATCTTTTTCATCATGCCTGACTGGAATTCTTCGCCGATGCGGGTTTCGCCTGTGCAATACGAACATACCGATGCCGGCGTCGTAAATCTCAACTTCATGTCGTCGAGAGAAGTAATATCTATGGACTTCTGAAGGTGTTTTGCCAACATGAAAGCGCCCTGGCCTGTAATGCCGTTTACAAACATGATACGGGCCTTTGTGTTGACCTGACGGACGTTAAATTTGAAAACCTCACGCTCTGCCTGAGACACGATATCTCCTTTTGTGATTACCACATAATCTGCAAACTTCAGCATCGGGCCTATCTTTCTAGGTGTATTTATGCCAGACAGATTGTCGATAACACATACTGCCGGTATCTCACCGATATGTGGAGAACACCTGTTGCAAAGCCCTGCGCTTTCTGTAATGAGCATATCAAATCCACTCTTTACGCCCCATTTAACAGCATCGTTTATATTACTTATAAAGAAATGGTCCGGACATACCTTGCCGGAAAATCCGATTTCTACCGGGATCCCAGCCTGGCGGTAACTTTCCTGATCAAAAGATGTAAGGCAGTCGAATTTAACCACCCCAATCTTTTCCATTCCGCTTTCTTTTAATGATTCTATGAGTCTTAAAATAACTGAGGTCTTTCCTGAAGATGGAGGACCTGAAATCGTTATGAGTTTCATACAAATCGCCTCGTTTATCTGATTTTTCAGTATCTGTTAACTTTAATTATACCACGGATATCATTGACTTCTGAATATATAAAAAGCCCCGAAACCGTAAGGTTTCAAGGCTTGTTGTATGGCGCTCCTGGTGCGATTCGAACGCATGGCCTTCGGAATCGGAATCCGATGCTCTATCCAGCTGAGCTACAGGAGCATATATAAAGCTCTGACGCAAGGCCAGAGCCTTTTTATTATTTTTGTAAGTCTGTGAATTTCAGTTATTAACTTGCAGTGCCGATATTTACTTTTCTAAATTAATAGTCGCAAAATGACCATACTTGAGGATATCATCTCTGTTACCGCTCTTTTTAATTGCCCACATACACTTTTCCGGCTCATCTACGATAAAGCCTGTGACTTCTGCTACGCCCGCGTCAGCGAATGCTGTCGTAATAGGAACGTCCAGGCCCCACATAATAGTACGGTGATTTTCGGCGCGTTTGAGTACAGGTGATAAAAGCTTGTCTACGATGGCCATTCCGCTGAGAAGAACCTGATCACTCTGAGGAATGAGTTCTTCGTAAGCATTAAACATATAGTCACGGAAGGATTTGTCGCGTCTCACGATATCGTAAATGCCCGGCACAGAAGACATCTCTTCGCGCTCGTACGGAGGCTCTATCATAACTGTGCGTTTGCCTGCTGTGTTTGCCTCACAATACTTAAAAAATGCGCCTTTGCTGCGTCTGCCACCTGGATAATGCACCGCATCTGCCGAAAGTCTGTCAGCCCTGTTGTGAAACGCGTTAAGCGCTGCAAGAGCAAGGGCAGACTCATGGTAGTTCCATGCCTTTAACGAAGCAACCATCTCCGAAAGACTCATGCCTGGCTCTATATCAACCTCATAAGGAAAACGGTCCCACTTTTCTGTAATAACAGGAGCCACCCCGAGGACTCCGTCCTCAGTCAGAACTGCAGCATAACGTACTCCAACCACAAAATCACGGATTTTTATGCTGTCATCTACTGTCTCTATAAGTCTGTCGTAAATATCCCACATATCATACCTCCCGGATCCATGGTCAGCGCAATTTCAATTAATTCTAACAGATGATACCATAAAATTCAACCGAGCCCGGATGGGCTCAATGTGCAGAATTCTACAAGAAAACGACAGAATCCTGCAAAGTTTTTTGGAACATATTGTAAATTCATTTATTCAGCATTATGATTTTTCTGCCATTAAATCTTTCATGTCCGGTCCCCGCTGCCGGCATCGATATAGTCTAGGAGGTTTTATGTCAGAAAAGAATAAAGTGTGTGAAAACGGTTATCACGTTTACAGAAAAGACATTTGCGCCATATGTGGTCACAAATCAGACACTCACTCAAAAGTTATACACGGACGTTGTGTGTGCGAAGACTGCATAGAATATATCTGTAATGATGACTATAAAAACGAAAAGATGCAAAAGCATCTAAAACGCACAAAATCTAAAAACGAGACAAAGTAAATCATAACCACCAGTTAAACTGGTGGTATGCACCAGCCCTAGAAGGGCATGTTACTAGCAGCGTCTAAAGGCGCCCTGAATAGTTCCGCCAACCGCATTACTATCTCAGGTCGCGCCTAAAGGCGCTTTTTGTTTACCT
>JAFYUX010000143.1 GCA_017549385.1 Bacillota bacterium | reverse complement strand
TGGCGGTATCGGTACATGCGGCAAGGGTCTCTGCTGCCACACATGGCTTCCTGATTTTGATCCGGTTTCCATCAAGATGGCAAAGGTTCAGGGACTTTCACTCAACCCTGCAAAGATCTCAGGCATCTGCGGCAGACTTATGTGCTGTCTCAAGTACGAAAACGAAGCCTACATCGATCTCAAGAGAGGCCTTCCTGAAAACGGCGAAAAGGTTAAGACTCCTGACGGCGTAGGCGTTGTAGTAGATACAAATATTTTAAGAGAACAGGTTAAGGTTCGTCTCGTTGTTGAGAGAGATAAAAACACTCCTCCAGGCGAAGACAAGCTCAGTTCAGATATCACGACTTACAAAAAGTCAGAAGTAAAGAGACTGGAACGTCACAAGCGCAAGCGCAACGACGATGATCTCAATGACATTCCAGACGAAATCAAACAGCTCCTGGGTGACTAATATGGCCGAAAGAATCGACGATATAGGTTTCGGAGGCCTCAGGCTCATACAGGACACTGATGCTTTCTGTTACGGTATCGATGCGGTTCTTCTTGCAGACTTTGCAGCCCGCAACCGCCACAAAAAGATAGCAGATCTGGGGACAAACAACGGCATCATTCCGGTAATCCTCAGCAGCATCAGCAAAGCCGAAAAGATAGTAGGCATAGAAAAACAGGAGCAGCCATTCCGTGTTGCGGAACGCAACGTAGAGTTAAACGGACTGCAGGGTAGAGTGGAGATGATTCATTCTGACATTCTGGACATAGAAGCTCATTTTCCTAGAGGCAGCTTTGACGCAGTAGTTTCATACCCGCCGTACCAGGCAAAGGGTACAGGTGTTATCAACGAAGCCGACATGGTGACAGTTGCAAGACACGAGACTACAGCTGACCTGGAGGCTTTTATAAAATGCGCATCATACCTGCTGGCAGACAGAGGTGCTCTCTACATGATCCACAGACCAGCCCGCGTGGTTGATATCTCATGGTATTGCAGAAAGTACAACCTGGAGCCAAAATACATGCAGTTTATCAGCCCAAAAGAAGGCGCAAAGCCAAATCTCCTGCTGGTAGAGTGTCGCAAAAATGCAGGACGTGAACTCAAACTTATGGATCCTCTCTGCGTATACGGTCCTGACGGAAAGTACACAGACGAGATTTTAGTAAGATACAGAATGAAATAGATAGGCCGGTGATCCCTCCGGGAACACGGCTCAGGATATACATTGGAGGACTTAATGGACAACATGAAACTTGCGGAACTTCTCTTCCCGCATATCACAAAATCACCAGAAGAATACGAAGACATCTTCCCAGTTAGAGAACTTCCAGAAGGCGCACGTGTAACACGTATGGCACCGAGCCCAACTGGTTTTATCCACCTCGGCAACCTCTTCAGCGCATTTGCTGACGAAAGACTTGCTCACCAGAGCGGTGGTGTATTCTACCTCAGAATCGAAGATACAGATGACAAGAGATACGTAGAAGGCGCGGTAGAAACTATCGTAAACGTTCTCGATTACTTCCAGATCAACTTTGACGAAGGCGCTGGCATCACAGGTGACAAGGGTGACTACGGTCCATATCACCAGAGCCAGAGAGCAGAACTCTACCAGACTTTCGTAAAGAAGATGGTACAGAACGGTCAGGCTTATCCTTGCTTCCTCACAGAAGAAGAACTCAGCGACATCCGTGCTCAGCAGGAAGCTATCAAGGCTAACCCTGGTATCTACGGCAAGTGGGCAGTGAGCAGAGATCTCACATTAGAACAGATCGAAGAAAACCTCAAGGCAGGCAAGCCTTACGTTATGAGACTCAAGTCAAAGGGTCAGGACCTCCCACCAGAAGAAATGAAGACAATCACGGTTAATGATGCTATCAGAGGCGATATCACTATGCCGGAAAACAATATGGATTTAGTAATCCTCAAGGCAACTGGTATCCCAACATACCACTTTGCACACGTAATCGATGACCACTTCATGCGTACTACTCACGTAGTAAGAGGCGAAGAATGGTTATCTTCACTTCCTCTCCACGTAGAGCTCTTTGAAACAATGGGATGGCCACATCCTGTATACTGCCACACAGCTCATCTCATGAAGATTGACGAAACTGGCAACAAGCGAAAGCTCTCAAAGAGAAAGGACCCAGAACTTTCATTAGATTACTACAGAAGAGACGGTTACCATCCAATGGCTGTTAGAGAATACCTCCTCAACATTCTCAACTCAAACTTCGAAGAATGGCGTATCGCAAATCCAGATGCACCAATCGACGAATTCCAGTTCACAGCAGAAAAGATGTCAAACTCAGGTGCTCTCTTCGATCTCAACAAGCTCAGCGACGTTTGTAAGGACGTACTCGTAAAGATTCCTGCAGCAGAACTCTGCCAGTTTATGATCGACTGGGCAAAGGAATTCAGACCAGAAATCCTTCCGCTCTTCGAAGGCAACGAAGCATACATCGAACAGATCTTAGATCTCGGCAGAACAGGCAACAAGCCTCGTAAGGACCTTGTTTGCGCAGTTCAGATCTTCGATTTCATCAAGTACTTCTTCGATGATCACTTCGTGATCGAAAACGAACTTCCAGAAAACGTTTCAAAGGAAGACGCAAAGGCTATTCTCGAAACTTATCTTGCAGGTTATGACCACAATGACGACCAGAGCGTATGGTTTGACAAGATTCGTACTTTCGGTGCAGAAATGGGTTACGCTGCAAAGCCAAAGGATTTCAAGAAGAACCCTGACATGTACAAGGGCCACGTTGGTGATGTAAGTACAGTAGTTAGACTCGCAGTAACAGGCAGATCTCAGTCTCCAGATATCTGGGGTATCCAGCAGATTCTCGGCGAAGAAAGAACTATCGAAAGAGTAAAGGCTTACGCTGCACAGTTCTAATCATTACACATATCTGTTTAATAGACGTATTTGTGGATATATGATATATTAAAGAGTAGCGGGCTTGTCCCGTAACAACACAGAATATTATTAGATTTTCAATAAAGGAGAAAACACAATGGTAGATTTAATTTTAAAGAGTATCGAAGAAATCAAGCCTTTCCTTCAGAGAGACGGCGGCGATATCGAATTCGTAGAACTCACACCTGAAAACATCGTTAAGGTTCGTTTAAAGGGTGCTTGCCAGGGTTGCCCTGGTGCTCAGCTCACACTCAAGAGCATCGTAGAAAGAATCGTTAAGGAAGCAGTTCCTGAAGTTGCAGGCGTAGAATCTGTATAAGCGTATCAATTAAAGACTAAACCAAAAGAACGCTGAATAGGCTATTGCTGATTCAGCGTTCCGTTGTAATAGGAAAAGTTGGAGTAAAGATCATGGACGAAAGAACCAGAAGAGAGAGATCCCTCTGGGAAGACGATAGAGCAAGAGCAGAAGCCCGTGCAAAGAAAAATGCTGCTATCAAAAAGAGAAAACAGCAGATGAAACGCAGACGTATCATCTCAATGATTGTAGCTATCGTACTTATTTTCAGCCTTGTATCCTGCGGATTTAAAGCATGTACAAGCGACAAAGACCAGGATAACGGCAGCAAGAAAAAAGCAAACAAAAAAGAAGAAGCTGTGAGCATCAGCCTTTTATGCGTAGGTGACGTTATGGCTCACTCACCAAATATCAAGGGAGCATATGATGATGCTACAGGCACCTACGACTTCACAAGAAATTATCACGATGTAACAGCATATATCTCAGAAGCTGACCTGGCATTATGTAACGTTGAAACTACATTCAAGGGAGGCAATCCTTCAGGTTATCCGCTGTTTAACGCACCAGACTCACTGGCTACAGCCCTTGCAGGTGCAGGTTTCGACGTGGCTATCACAGCAAACAACCACATGATGGATACAGGCCACGATGGCATGCAGCGTACTTTACAGGTACTCCGTGATGCAGGCATGGCAACTGTAGGCAGCAGATACGAAGGCGAAAAGTCTTATACTGTAGTAGAAGCAGAAGGCGTAAAGATCGGTGTTGTAGCTTACACTTACGAAACAACATTTGCAGGTGGCTCAACAACTATCAACGGCAATCCGGTTTACGAAAAGTCTGAGTCTCTTATCAACTCATTCAGCTATCATGATCTTGAGTCCACAGATTATGCACGTATGCAGGCTGATATCGACGGCGCAAAGGCAGACGGTGCAGAAATCATAGTATGTTATTTCCACTGGGGTGAAGAATACCAGAGAGAGCCAAACATGTGGCAGGAATCTGTAGCAGTTGCAGCTGCAAACATGGGTGCTGACGTTATTTTCGCATCACATCCTCATGTACTCCAGGGAACAGACGTACTCACAACAAACGACGGCAGAAGCGTACCTGTTTTCTACTCAATGGGTAACTTCATTTCAAACCAGCGTCAGGAAACTCTCAACAACAGATACACAGAACAGGGCATGATTGCTCGTGTGGATATCGAATACATGAAGAGCACAGGTGAAATCCTGTCAAAGACAATGTCTATCGTACCAACATGGGTAGACAAGTATGGTAGCGGCAAACCTGTTTATGCAATAGTACCGCTTGACGAAAATCTCCAGTACAATTATGACCTTTCACTTTCAGGTCATATGTCAAGAGCACAGCAGGCTCTCGAGGACATCAGAGCTCTGGTGGGCGACGAACTCCTCAGCGGCAAGACTATCCTGACGGGAGGACAAAATGATGACGGAACAGAACAGAGCGGATCTCAGCAGGCAGCCTGATTACCTGCTCAAGATTGACGAGCTTAAAGATAATATGATTGAAGACCTGAGAGGTCTTCTCAAAATAAAGAGCGTAAAAGCTCCAGCCGTAGAAGGTGCACCTTTCGGTCAGGGCGTAAAAGAAGCTTTTCACTATATGCTTGACCTTGGCAAGCGCGAAGGTTTTGCATGTACAAACATAGACGAATACGGCGGTCACATGGACTTTGCGGCGGCCGACGACTCAGTCGACCCGGTGGATGCACCAGAAACAATGGGCATCCTCTGTCACCTTGACGTAGTACCAGAAGGCAACGACTGGGAACACGATCCTTATGGTGCAGACATGGAAGACGGCGTAATCTTTGGCAGAGGCACTCTTGATGACAAGGGTCCTACAATTGCAGCTTTTTATGCCATAAAGGCTATCAAGGACTGTGGTTACACGCCAAAGAAAAACATCAGAATCATTCTCGGCCTTGACGAAGAAACAGGCAGTGAGGGTATGGAATACTACAAAGAAAAGGTAGCTATGCCTGATTTTGCAATCGTTCCTGATGCAGATTTCCCTCTTGTACATGGGGAAATGGGTATTCTCATGTTCGACCTTGTTAAGAAATTTGGTAAGGCACGCAAGGGCGGTCTGGTTCTTAAATCTGTTAAGGGCGGAAATGCGCCGAACATGGTGCCGGACAAAGCGCAGGCTGTTATCAGCGGCGATCGCGAAAATTATGCTGGTGTCAAGGCGATGGCCGCGGCTTTTACTCTTGAGACAGGTTATGATCTTACGGTAAAAGGCAGAGGCGCCAGCCTCGAGATAACAGTGGTGGGCAAGTCGGCTCACGGGGCGCATCCATGGAGCGGATTAAATGCTGTTTCTATTCTTATGGAGTTCCTTGGAAGACTTGACTTCAACTCCGAAGAACAGAATGATTTCGTTTCATTCTACAACCAGCACATCGGTTACAACCTCCATGGTGAAAATATAGGTTGCGGCCTTTCAGACGAAGTTTCAGGAAAGCTTATCTGGAATTCAGGTATCATTGATCTTGACCAGAACGCAGTAAAGCTCACTGTAAACGTAAGAGCCCCAATCACACTGGATGATCAGGATGTATATGATGCCATGTCTCCAGTTTTAGAAAAGTATGATATCGGCGTGGTAAAAAACATGTACCACGAACCAATATATTTCCCTGCAGAAGATCCTACAGTTCAGCTGCTGCTTTCCATCTACAGAAAGCATTCAGGAGACACTGAAACAGAACCTCTGGTTATAGGTGGCGGCACATACGCAAGACAGATGGCAAATGCTATCGCTTTCGGCGCCCTCTATCCAGGTGATCCAGATCTTATGCACCAGAAAAACGAATGCATCACGATCGAAAGTCTCGTACAGACAACAAAGATCTATGCAGAAACTATCTACAGACTGGCTGTAGAACCAGAAGTTCGCGTATAGTGACCCATCCTGGGACTGATGTCAGTCATCAGAAAAGAAAGTATAAAGTTATGCTTATCAAAATCAACAGCGAAGAAGATACAACAAGATACGGTCTGTCGCTTGCATCACAGCTTTCACCAGGCGAAGTTGTTTGTCTGGTAGGTGATCTTGGCACAGGCAAGACAGCTCTCACAAAGGCTATTGCCGAAGGTCTCGGAGTAACAGAACACATCGTAAGCCCGACCTTCAATATCGTAAAAGAGTATCACAGCGGCCGTATGCCTCTTTATCACTTTGACGTGTACAGAGTAAGCGATCCTGACGAACTCTTTGAAATCGGCGCTGAGGAATATTTCTATGGCGAAGGTGTTTGCATCGTAGAATGGGCAGACCTTATTCCGGACATGATTCCTTCAGGCAGCAGAGTTATCGAAATCAGCTACGGTGAAGCTCCGCAGGAACGTATCTATGACATCGGCTGGACGGAGTAGTTCCAGCTTATCTTTACAGAACAAAATAAAGAGAAAAAAATGAAGATTTTAGCATTCGATACCACTGGCGAAAATGCTTCAGTGGCAATTTACGACGAAGAAAAAAATTTATACAAGCTGTCTTCAGATGATGCAATGAATCACCTCAAGGGTCTGCTTCCTATGACACAGCAGCTCCTTAAGGACACTGGCATCAGCAGAGACGAGCTTACACATATTGCAGTTTCTGTAGGCCCGGGTTCCTTTACAGGTATCCGTATTGGTGTTGCCACAGCAAAGACTATCGCTCAGGCTTTAGGCATTCCTGTGATTCCTGTAACCAGCCTTGCGTCTTTCCTTTCAGCAGAAGAGAGAGAAGGTGAAAGCCTCGTATGCCCTATGATAGATGCGAGACGTGAACAGGTATTTGCGGCAGGTTTCCTTACAGGCGGCGAGCTTGTTAACGAAGTTATCCAGGCTGATGCTCACAAGGTAGCAGATTTTGTTGCAAAATCAGTGGCTTATGCTGAGGAAAACAGCATCGACAAAATTGTATTTTACGGAAACGGTTGCGACAGCTACAAGTCAACTATCGACAAGGCTGCTGCAGGCACAAAGGTAGAGTGCATTATCGCAGACGAAAGCCTCAGATACCAGGATGCAGCATATGTTGCAACGCTTGGTGCAAAGCTTGCAGAGGCTGGCGGTGCATGCAACTACAATTCAGTAAAGCCTGTATATCTCAGAAAGGCAGAAGCTGAGAGAAAGCTTGCTGCAAACCAGCTTGGCATAAAGAAAAAAGACAGAGAACCGCAGGTTATGGTTGAGCTTCCTCCTGTTGACGAAGTCATCCAGTACAGAGTGGCAACTGCAGATGATATTGCTGCATTTGCAAAGCTCGATGCTGCATGCTTCGCAAGACCTTGGAGCGAAAAGTCATTCGAAGGTGATATGACTGGCCCTCGTGGTTGTGTTTATGTTGCTGCAGAAAACAGC
This sequence comes from Bacillota bacterium, assembly GCA_017549385.1. Taxonomy (GTDB): domain Bacteria; phylum Bacillota; class Clostridia; order Peptostreptococcales; family Anaerovoracaceae; genus RGIG7444. The sequence continues at coordinate 827 of JAFYUX010000143.1, read as the reverse complement.
AAGGGTGAAGTTATCGGTTTTGCCGGTATCACATATATCCTTGACGAAGGCGAAGTAAACCGTGTTGCTGTAAATCCTCTCTACAGAGGCAGAGGCATCGGCGACAAGATGATGGATATGCTTCTTGCAGACGTTGAGTCTAAGGGTGTAGTTGAGATTACACTGGAAGTGCGCGAAGCAAACAGAAGCGCTATTGCTCTTTACAAAAACCACGGTTTCAAGGTAGAAGGCAAGCGCAATAACTACTACGCAGAAACAGGCGAAAATGCTCTCATCATGTGGAAGCACGGCAGAGCAGAATAGGTTTCTGAAAAGTCCCGGCAGATTTAGCGTGCAGGGCAAATCAATTGAATAAAAACGGGATTCTCCTCCAATACTACATATGACGAGGGGGGAGGGTTCATTATGATAATTTATACCGGTAATGAACAGCGGTACAGAGACTATTACGACGAGCACTACAGCGACCAGCAGTACGACGTGTCAGTCCACTGCAAAAACTATGCTCCTCGAGGAAGGTCCAGCGTTATGAACATGTCAACCTACAGCACATGTGACAACTGCTGCCACCTCAGGGCAGACAACCGGTGCGGTCTCGCACAGCAGACTCTGTCTTAAAGAACGAATCCATTGCCGGCGCAGCCTCCGGCTGCGGGATTTCTGATAACGGCGCCAGAGAGGCAGCCGGCAGTGAGGAATGATATGAAAAACGGACAATTTCTTACCCTTGGCATCGAAAGCAGCTGCGACGAAACGGCCGCTGCAGTAACAGCCGACGGTAGACATCTTCTGTCTAATGTGATCGCTTCGCAGATCGACATCCACAC
>JAFYUX010000142.1 GCA_017549385.1 Bacillota bacterium | reverse complement strand
GTAGCAAACTTGACAAATGAGTTGGGAATAGTTAGTATTAATTGTAGTGCGTCTGTTTAAAGTGTAAATAAATATAAGGAGTTTGTATAAGTTTGGTGCTCGATATTGAATCTATAGGAGACAGGTAAATGACAGATATAGAGGAAAAACACCGGACTATTTTTTTGAACAAGGTTATTCTCGAACGAGAATATTATTCTTGTATAGAAATGATATTTGTAAAAAAATATAGCCAGCAACGGAGTAGAGGAGCATTTGGAATGATAAAAAAAATATCCATAATTATAATTTACATTCTGGTTTTCATCATGCTGTTTTCAGCAACTGCATTTGCAGGGGAAGATCCACAGGGGATTGCCCTTTCATGGTCTGATGATACCGCAACTACCATGACAGTTTCCTGGCGGTCAGGGATACAGTCTGACCAGAAGTTACAGGTGGTGTCGGAAGTGGAGTATGCAGATAGTGTTTTTGAAAATTCAATTCAGATCGAAGCTAAATGTAAAGATGTGAGTCTGGATAATTCTAAACAGTGGAGATACGAAGCAACTGTTACGGGTCTAGATGAGAATACTTCCTATGTATATCGCGTAGGTAGCGAATATTGCTGGAGTTCAGAAAAAGTGTTCACTACGGCAGATTCACAGACAGAATCGATCACCTTTATGTATATGGGAGACATACAGCCGGTTAATGATACAAAAGCAGAATACGCTGCATGGGAAAAGCTTACAGAAACTGCGTATCAGCTTAATCCTGAAATTAATTTCGGAATACTTGGCGGAGACATAGTCGGCAGTGGAATTTCTCTGGAGCAGTTTGATGTGTTTAGAGAAAGTGCAGAAAGTGTTTTTTCTGAAATACCACTTATGGCAGTAAACGGCAATCATGAGTCAAATTTTGCAGGCAGTGGAAAACCTGAACTTTATCTAGATGTATTTTCTCTTCCGGAAAATGGCCCGGAAGGCTTTAAGGAAGAGTTTTACTCTTTTGACTATGGTGCTGATTGTCACGTTACAGGACTTAATAGCTGGGTTTACTCAGGCGAACAGGGCCTGTCAGATGCACAGCTGGATGCTATTGACCGCTGGGTGGAAAAAGACCTGGCTACAAGCAGTGCAAAATGGAAAGTGGTAGTGCTCCACAATCCTGTGTATGCGGTTCACTCAGACACTACGGCGGACTTGATAAAAGTAAATTGGGCCCCACTCTTTGACAAGTATGGTGTTGATCTGGTACTGGAAGGTCATCAGCATGTGTACAGCAGACGTTCGCCTATAGAGGAGGGAAAAGTGGACTATGGAAACGGTATTACATATATAATGGGTGTTTCCGGCAGCAAGTTTTACGACAGCGCTGATGAAACAAGAGCTGAAAAGACAGTCTATAACACATCAAATTACCAGCTTATCAAAATCGACGGTGACACTATGACCGTTCAGTCTATGGATGCCTCCGGTAACGAATTTGACTGGTGTAGCGTAAATCAGAGAGAGATGACGCTTACACGAGGCGAATACATAGATATGCTCTGGAGAGCAGCAGGTTCACCAGATGCAGGAAATTCGCCATTTATAGATGATAAGAGTAAAGCTGCAGCATGGGCATACGAAAATGGTCTTATCCTTGGATATGGCGGTGGTGTGTTTGGACCTGATGACAATATAACTGAAGAGCAGATGGATATCATAGGTGCTCGAATGGAGGGATAGCAAATGAGCTGTTTGAAAAGAATTATGACTATATTGCTGGTTACAGTGATGATGATTACATCAGTGGTTATGCCTGTAGCTGCAAAGACTATAAGTTCTGAAAAAGCTGAGAACATATTTTTTTATATTGAAAATAGCGAAGGGAAATCAGTTCTTGCAAAGGTGATGAGTCTGGATGAACTAAAAGCTATTTCACATGGACAAAAGAACGGCGAAAACTATTATGCTTCATCTACTGATAATTATCCTACAACTCAGTATGCAGAAGCAAAAGGTATAACAGTTACTGAATTGGTTAACTATGTAAAGGAAAAGTCTACAGTAGCAGGTATCGATAAAATCACTTTCAAGGGTAATGATACAGTTAAGCTGATGGCCACTGATAGTTATGGAAACTACAGCCGCAGTTGGAGCTGGAATCAGCTTTATGGCGTAAAGCGTTATTATTTTGAAGGCCTTTTTGACGATGCAGCAGGCTGGAAAAGTTCATGGGAAATAGCAGGAGAAGATAACAGCAAGTATGGTATTTCCCTTGAAGAATACAACAGCAAGTATAAAAACGCAGACAAGTATTATCAGGACAAGCGTACAGCGTTTGCAACTGGTGAGGTTATGGAACCCATACTTGCCACTTCAGTTTTTTCCGGTCGTACAACCACTGATACTCTTGTGGCTTCAACAGAGCCAGGTATTTCATCATTTATAAAATCAAATGGTGGCAAGGTAAAAGGTTGTCTTAAGAACGCTCTTACAGATGAGTATGCCCTGAGATTGATACTGCCAATGACCGAAGCAGATCTGATGTCAGCTCATCGTACAGCGTATGACAATTTCAAGTGGGTTTACAACATAAAACTGGATATGGAAAAAGATTCAGCTGTAAAGTCTGCAGGTACTGTAGCGGAAGCAGTGCCTGCCTTTACAAAGAATGGCAATACCCTGACTATAACATTTGATTGTGCTACTCCAGGGGCAAAAATATATTACGGATTTGAAGGTGCAGCACAAAAACTTTATACAGGTCCTGTAAAGTACGATGTTTCCGGACGTAATCTCGACAGTGATCCTGTAACTATATATGTAACAGCAGTAAAAGAAGGTTACGACGATGCAGGTATACAGACTTACAAATATCCAGGCATGGCGCCTTCTTTTAAAACGATTTATAGCGGGATGGCAGGCAGTGATCTCGTATTTACAGCAGTTGATTCAGTATCTTCTTCCGATTGGAAT
>JAFYUX010000141.1 GCA_017549385.1 Bacillota bacterium | reverse complement strand
GTCCATCATCATAGGAGCTTCTGTTAAGCTACTGTGAACTGCATCGAGGATAGCAACGAGAGCTGCATCTGGTTCACCTGGTTCTTCTGGAACTTCTGGAGCAGCAGGAGCTGTCTTTACGTACTGCCATACAGCTTCGCCGTAAGACTTCATAAAGAGGTCGTAAACTTCGCCTACGTTTTTGCCGTAAACTGCTTCGAGCTCTGGGTCAAATGTATAAGCAACATCATCGATAACGATTTCTGTCCAGCCGTGGAATCTCTGTGATCCCTTTGGTGATACTGCTTCGCCTGAGATAGCTTCTGCGTTGTAGCCTACCTTCTGTGCAAGGTAAGTAAATGCAGCTGCCCAAGAGTAGCAATTACCCTTTTTGTCCTGGAGCATCTTGAGACCAAATTCTTCTGCCCAGTCAGTTGCGCCTGGTTCTACTTCGCCAGCAGCACGGTAGCCATAGTTTGTCATCATGTGGTCATATACAGCACGGAGCTTCTGTTCCTGAGTCATGCTGTTGTTTACGATATTTTTAACCTCTGCTGTGAGGAGCTTATCGATTTCTGTATTGCCTGTTGTAAATCTGCCATCAACGTCGAGAGTGAGGCCGTTTACATCAGTCTTGTACTTAAAGAGACCGTTTTCGTCAACATAGAAGAGTTCGCCTTCGATGTGTCTCCAGCCTTCTTCAAGACCTGTTACGCCAGGAGCATATTCTGTCCATGATTCGTAACCGTCTTCGATTACGCAGTTGTGAGATGTAACTGCTTCTGCAAGTTCATAATAAGCCCAGTGACCGCTTGTCATATCAGGAAGTACTCTGATGTCGTCGCTGATATTTAATGTAAATCTGTCAGCAACTCTGCCGAGAGCTCTATTGATAATAGTAGCAGCTTCTGCTCTAGTAAGACCTCTGTCAAGACCGAGGCTACCATCAGGATAACCCTGGATAATGTCGCTCTGCTGAATGCCTTCCATGTTTTCTGTGATGAGATCAGAGAAGTCGCCTCTTGGAATTACAGGACTTACGCTGAAATCTTCTTTTGCAGGTGCGCTGTCAAGCACTCCGAGATTGAAGAGCATCTGTTCTGCTTCTGCTCTTGTGAGAGTCTTGTCTGGACGGATAGTACCGTCTTCGAATCCCTGGATAAAAGCGATATGGTCGTAATCTGCACCAGCATTTTTATCTGTAGCAAATGCACATCCTGTAGATGCCATAAGCATCACTACAACAAGCAGCAGGCTCACGAGTCTGTTAGCTAATTTTGTCATATTTTCTCCTTTATTAACCTATAACAACAAATATATTTTGCCGAAACGTCGCGCATGCGGCCTTTCGTTTCTTTACAGCAAAAAAACGCTCATCGCGCCCTCAAAGATTATACCATAAGATAAAAATTTTTAAACAACCGTTTTATTTTATCTGGTTCGGTGCTATAATAACTTAGATTCGGCAGAAACAGCTCATTTCGGAGCTTTTTCAAAATATTACCTATATTTGAAAGGAGATCAAATCATGGCAGACGAAAAGATCATGAACGAAGAAACAGATTTCATCACACTTCAGTTTGAAAACGACGAAGAAGTAGAATGCGAAATCCTCGGCGTATTCGAAGCAAACGATAAAGAATATATCGCTTTACTCCCAGACGATGGCACAGACGATGTTTACATCTACGGCTTCAAGGAAGTAAACGAAGAAGAATTCGAACTCATCGACATCGAAGACGAAGACGAATTCCAGAAGGCTGTAGAAGTATTCGAACAGCTCGAAATCGAAGAAGAATAAAAAACACAAAAGACTGTTGCTCGCACAACAGTCTTTTTTATTTCAATTTATTCATTCTTTTCATCGGCCTTCTCATCAGACTTTTTAGCATTCTTTCGATTTTGCGCATCAATACAACTTCCGATGCACATACCAATACATAATCCAATGCACATAAAAACTGGAATATTATCAAAAGCAGCGCCAAGTGCAACACCAATAGAAAGGCCTATACTCATGCCAATAGGCATGAACTGAATGCCACTGTCAGATGCTTTTTTATTATTCTTATCTTCTTTATTTTCCATCAGTCACCTCCATAAGCTCATTTGCTTTTATACTTTTGCCGCCTCCTTTTGCGAATCAGCTATTGTCACGATATTACCTACACCGTCTAACACCATAGTAGGACGATATGCAAAAGTGTCTATTGTATCTCTGTCTGAAATGCCTGAAAGAACTAAAATAGTAGACATACCGCTCTCCATGCCGGAAATGATATCTGTATCCATACGATCTCCAATCATAACAGCCTCTGCAGAATGGCATCCTAAAATCTTTAAACCAGTTCGCATCATCAGCGGATTAGGTTTACCACAGAAATACGCCTGTTTTCCTGTAGCAAGTTCAATCGGTGCAGTCAGCGCACGACATGCAGGGGCGATACCGTTTTCAATAGGTCCTGTTAAATCAGAATTTGCCCCAATAAGCTTTGCGCCATTTAACACTAAGTTAGTTGCTTTTGTTAAAGTTTCTAACGAATAACTTTTAGCTTCGCCGATTACTACGTAATCCGGATTTACATCATTCATTGTAAT
>JAFYUX010000140.1 GCA_017549385.1 Bacillota bacterium | reverse complement strand
CACCGATAGTAGGGATACCCGCCTTCTGAAGAGAAAGAGCACCCTTATATGAACCGTCGCCACCGATAACTACCAGACCCTTAAGGCCGTAAAGTCTGCACTGCTTGAGAGCTTCGCCAAAGCCTTCCGGCGTCATAAATCTCTTGCTGCGGGCAGTCTTGAGCATAGTGCCACCCTTGTGAATTATCTGAGATACGGATGACAGACCCAGCTCTTCGATGTCTCCTGTGATGAGACCTTCGTAACCGTTATAGATGCCGAAAACCTGCATGTCATTGTAGATAGCGGTACGGACAACAGCTCTCACTGCAGCATTCATGCCGGGAGCATCGCCACCACTTGTGAGTACACCTATTGCTTTCATCTGCGCTCCTTTCCGATAATCTTGTACAGTTCTTCAAAAAGAACGTCGCTTGGCTTTACCGTTTCTTTTGCACGGAATCTCTGTCCCGTAGCCTGGAGTTTTATAATAACCTGTCTCTCACCCGGATGTTTTACCAGCACCTGTCTAATCTGTGTCAGCGCAGCTGTCGGATCCATATTTGCAGGAATCGTAAGATTTACGTCCTTGTCGAGAGATACAGTTGAGAATGATTCGATATCTTCGATATTTGATGCCAGAATCTTTGGCTGTTCGTCTTCTCTGAACTGGAGATTGCCTCGGATAACAATGATGCTGTCTTCTTTTATCTTGTCCTTTACTTTTTCGTAAGTGTTAGGGAAAACAACAACTTCTGTTACGCCGTAGAGGTCTTCTACCTGCAGGAATGCCATCATGGCATTTTTCTTTGTCACCATAGTACGCTTTGACTGAATCATACCCGCCATAGTAACTCTCATGCCGTCTCTAAGGTTTTCGTTTTCCTCAGAATTTGCCAGCATATCAGTATCCACCGTAGAAACTTCTCTAATGCGCTTTGCGTGATCCTCAAGAGGATGACCCGAAACGTAAACACCCAGAATTTCTTTTTCCATGGCTAAAATAGCCGTTTTGTCAAAGTTTCTGATGTCAGGAAGAACGATCTTTACGCCGGCTCCGCCGGCAGCGTTGCTGAAATCTTCGCTGAAGTCGCTGAAGAGGGACATCTGTCCCGCAACATTATTTTTAAGAGTGTTGTGAGCAGAATCCATGAGAGTTTCGTAAACAGCTAAAAGCTGCGCTCTGTTTGGATTGATGCTGTCAAAAGCGCCTGCTCTGATAAGGCTTTCTACCGCCTTTTTGTTTATCTTTGTAACGTCCACGCTGGAGATAAAACCTTCGAAATCCTGGAATGGACCACCTGCGTTTCTCGCTCTGATGATCTCATCGATAGGATTTGCGCCGAGATTTTTGATGCCCATAAAGCCGAATCTAACGGCTCCGTCGTGAACTGAGAATTTCTTTTCGCTGTGGTTGATATCAGGAGGAAGAACCTCGATACCATTGTCTCTGCAGTTTCTGATGTACTTGTTGATCTGGCTGAAATCACCGCTGACACTAGTCATAAGAGCAGCCATAAACTCTGCAGGATAATAGAACTTTAACCATGCAGTCTGGTAGGCCAGTACAGCATATGCTGCAGCGTGAGATTTGTTGAATGCGTATGATGCAAACTTTACCATGTCGTCAAAGATAGCTTTTGCAGCCTCTTCAGGAACGCCATTTTTGATACAGCCCGGAACCTCAGGATTTTTATCATCAGCCGGTTTGCCGTAGATAAAATACTGCTCTTCCTGAGCCATTACGTCTGCCTTCTTTTTACCCATGGCACGACGCACAAGATCGCTTCGGCCATATGAGTAACCTGCCAGATCTCTTACAATCTGCATTACCTGTTCCTGGTAAACGAGACATCCGTACGTAACAGAAAGAATCGGCTCAAGCTGAGGATCCGTATAAGTTACCTGTCCCGGATTTTTCTTGTTTGCAATATATGTTGGAATAGAATCCATCGGACCTGGACGATAAAGAGAGATACCGGCGATGATATCTTCGAAACAGTCAGGTGCCAGATTTTTCATGAATTGAGTCATACCGCCAGATTCTAACTGGAATACACCTAATGTGTTGCCGGAGGCAATGAGCTCATAAACATGATGATCGTCAAATTCCATGCTGCTGAAGTCTACATTCACTCCGTGAATACGTTCAATAGTTTCCTGCGCATCTCTGATAACAGTAAGGTTTCTGAGACCCAGGAAGTCCATCTTGAGAAGGCCAAGCTCCTCGATGGTAACCATATTGAACTGAGCAGACACGCCCTTGTCGGACATGTAAAGAGGAACGTAATCATCCAGCGGATTTTTTGAAATTACTACGCCTGCAGCATGCGTGGATGCATGACGAGGCATGCCTTCGATGTCTTTTGCCAGATCCAGCAGTTTGTGAACTGTCTCATCTGTATCGTAGGCCTGTTTGAGTTCTGGATTGAGATTGATGGCCTTGTCCAGAGTCATATTTAGTTCCTGCGGAATCATCTTTGCGATGGCATCCGTGTCAGCGTAGCTGACTTCAAGAACTCGCCCTACGTCGCGGACTGCGGCCTTTGCTTTCATGGTACCAAAGGTGATAATCTGAGAAACCTTGTCCTTGCCGTATTTTTCTACTACGTAGTCGATTACTTCGCCTCTTCGTTCGTAGCAGAAGTCAACGTCGATATCAGGCATGCTGACACGTTCAGGGTTAAGGAATCTTTCGAAGATAAGTCCGTACTTTATAGGGTCGATATCAGTTATCTTAAGGCTGTATGCAACTATACTGCCTGCAGCGGAACCTCTGCCCGGACCAACAGCGATGCCGTTCATCTTGGCGTAGTTTATAAAGTCCCAAACGATGAGGAAGTATTCTACATAGCCCATGTTTTCAATAGTTGTAAGTTCGTACTCAAGTCTTTCTCAAAGCTCTGGTGTGATCTCACCATATCTCTGAATACAGCCTTCTTCGCAGAGCATTCTAAGGTAAGTACGATTGTCATAAGGCTCTGGCGGAACAAACTCCGGCAGGTGGAGATGATCAAAATCAAACTCCATATTGCAACGCTGAGCAATCTTGTGTGTATTGTCGATTGCTTCTGGAACTTCTGCAAAAATACGACGCATTTCTTTTTCTGACTTGAGATAGAACTGGTCGTTTTCAAAACGCATACGGTCCTTGTCAGCAACATATGCACCAGTCTGAATGCATAAGAGTACATCGTGGAACTCTGCGTCTTCCTGGTTCACGTAGTGAACGTCGTTTGCGGCAATCATTTCGATGCCTGTTTCGCGGCTCAGCTGAATAAGCAGCTGGTTTACCTTCTTTTCCTCCGGCAGACCCTGATCCTGAAGTTCAAGGAAGAAGTTGCCTTTGCCGAAGATATCCTGATACTCAAGAGCTTCTTTTTTGGCTGTCTCATAATCATCGTTTAACAGAGCCTGCTGAACTCGGCCTGCAAGACATGCGCTTGTTGCAATAATGCCTTTGCTGTATTTTCTGAGGATATCATTGTCTATACGAGGTCTGTAGTAGAAACCTTCCGTATAGCCTCTTGATACTATCTTGATGAGATTTCTGTAGCCTTCGTCTGTTTCTGCCAGGAGAACCAGATGGCCAGAGAACTTGTCTTTTTCTGAATCTTTGTCAAAACGCGTGCGGGCAGCAGTATAAACTTCGCAACCGATGATAGGCTTGATACCTGCTTTTTTTGCTGCACGGTAAAAATCCACGACGCCAAACATGGCGCCGTGGTCAGTGATAGCAATTGAATCCATGCCAAGCTCCGCTGCTCTAGAAACCAGTCTGTCGATTCTAGCAGCACCGTCTAAAAGGCTGTATTCTGTATGTACATGTAAGTGTGTAAAAGCCATAATATCAGTCCTTCCATGGACTACCTGCTGAAACCAGTTCTACATAAGACTCTGGAATAGGTTCGTTTTTAAGATAATGGTTTTTAATATACTGGAGTGTTTTTTCCTCTCCATCAGTACTGAGCATAGTGAGAAGAAATCCTATCTCACGTCTCGTTGTAGTAGGATGCATGAGCTCTTTGCCCTTGCCTCTTAGGAAAAAGTCCAGTGGACCGCTCTGATTGTAGTTTTCTTTCCCGTATACTTTAGAAGCTGCTATCCTGTCACATAACATTTCTGCTATGTATTTT
>JAFYUX010000139.1 GCA_017549385.1 Bacillota bacterium | reverse complement strand
GTATGATATTCGTACCTTACAGGATGCCTTCTGTTACATAACAAGAACATCTTAAGAAGAAAGAGGATAAAAAAATGAACATTATTCAGGCAATTGAACAGGATTACAAGAGAAATGACCTCCCAGAATTCGGTGTTGGTGATACTTTAAAGGTATACATCAAGATCAAGGAAGGTAACAGAGAAAGAGTTCAGTTATTCGAAGGTTTCGTTCTCAAGATGCAGAACGGTGGCTTAAGCCAGACTTTCACAGTTAGAAGAATTGCTTCTGGCGTTGGCGTAGAAAAGACTTTCCCAATGCACTCTCCAATGATCGAAAAGATCGAAGTAGTTAGAAAGGGTATCGTAAGAAGAGCTAAGTTAAACTACATGAGAGAAAGAACTGGTAAGGCTGCTAGAATCAAGTCAAAGGAAGTTAAGTAATCCAGAGATCTTAAAAAACAAAGGACCATTGCTCAGGCAATGGTCCTGTTTAATTTTTTGGTTGACTAATCAAATAATACATGATAATTTATATGAGTAAAAATAAGACGTATGATGTATTTTATTTACATTTTTGTACGGTTATATGGCAATTAAAGAATTTAATATAGCTTAACGCAATAGCTGGATTTTTATGATTCAGTTTTTTAATGATTATTATTGAAGGGAATAGAACAATGCCAAAGTTTATTAATCCACGTCAGGCTGCAGATCTGATCAATGACGGTGATGTTATCGTATTTGCTGCTGACGGTTTATCAAGTTATCCTAATGAAATTGTAGAAGCAATCGAAGAAAGATTTTTAAATGAAGGTCATCCGGCGGGTATCACATCTATGAGAGCTGCAGGTATGGGCGACTTTAAGGAAGAAGGCGAACATCACTGGTGCCACGAAGGTCTTATGACAAGAAGTATTTCATCATATATCTCCGTAGTTCCAAAGCTTGGTCAGCTTGTAGCAGAAAACAAGATTCAGGCATATATGTTCCCTATGGGTCCGATTCTTCAGCTTTTCAGAGCAGTTGGCAGAGGTATGCCGGGTGTTCTCACAAAGACAGGTCTCGGTACATTTATGGACAGCCGACTTGATGGAGGTAAATGCAATCAGCTTACAAAAGATAAAGGTGTTGATCTCGTAGAATATGTTCCAGACGTTTGTGGTGAAGATTACCTTATGCTCAAGTCACCTGGTATGGATGTAGCTCTTCTCAGAGGTACATACGCTGACTCAAAGGGTAATATCAGCACAGAAAAAGAAGCTACTGACATGGAACTTCTCTCAGTTGCTCAGGCAGTAAAAGCCAGTGGCGGTATTGTTATCTGTCAGGTAGAGGACGTAGTTGACCTTTATGATATCAAGCCAAGAATGGTAAAGGTGCCAGGTATCTATGTTGACTATGTAGTTATCGCAAAGCATCCACACAAGATTCCACAGAACGGCAAGAGACGTACAGCAGAAGACTTCCAGCCTTCATTTATCGGCGAAGAAATCATCGATTTCCAGAATAACTTAGAAAAGCTTCCACTTGATCATAAAAAAGTTATCGCAAGAAGAGCTGCTCAGGAAATCAAGAAGGGAGACAACGTTAACTTTGGTATCGGCATGCCACAGAACATTCCGTCTGTTATGGCAGAACATGGTGGTCAGGATGCTGTTACAATGATTTCTGAAACAGGCGTAATTGGCGGTATTCCAGGCACAGAAAGAGACTTTGGATGCCACTGGAACGTAGAAGCTTTCTGCGATCACGGCATGCATTTCTCATTCTTTAACGGTGGTCTTCTTGATGTTGGCGTATTTGGTATTGGCGAAGTCGATGCCTCCGGCAACATGAATACAAGCCATCTCAACGGCAAAATTTCAGGCATTGGTGGTTTTACAGATATCACAGAAGGTGCAAAAAAGATTCTCTTTATCGGTACATTTACTGCAGTTGGACTCAAGACTGAAGTAGGCAACAGAGAAATTAAAATCATACAGGAAGGTAAGTTTAAGAAATTTATCAAAGAATGTGATAAGATTACATTCTCTGGCAAAGAACGAGTTAAAAATCATGGTGACTTCCTTATGATTACAGAACGTTGTGTTCTTAAGGGAACAAAGGATGGCATCGTTCTTCAGGAAGTAGCTCCTGGTATCGACATTCAGAGAGATATCATTGATCAGTGTGAATTTGATCTCATCATTCCAAAGGGTGGTCCGCACCTTATGGATCCAAGTATCTTTACTGAAGATGATTTCGAACTGGAATATTAAAACTAAAATAAAAATCTTATATTATAAAGAAACAGCTGCGATTACACGTAGCTGTTTTTCTTTTATAGAAATTATGTTAATATTTCTAAGAGTGGATAATATAAAATAACTGAGATTTATAAAGATATTTACGGAGGTAATACGATGAATAATTTTACTTATGATATTACGACAATAATTCATTTTGGTATAGATCAGTTAAAAAATCTGGCTGATATGAAAGCTAGCGGATCAAAGGTTCTGTTAGTGTATGGTGGTGGCAGCATTAAGAGAAATGGCCTGTATGATGATGTTATGCAGATCCTTTCTGAAAACGGTCTTCAGGTAACAGAACTTCCAGGTGTAGAACCAAATCCTCGTATCGAATCTGTACGCAAGGGTGTAGAACTCTGTCGTGAAAACGAACTTGATATGGTTCTTGCAGTTGGTGGCGGTTCTTGCATTGACTGTGCAAAGGTTATTGCTGCAGGTGCATGTTATGATGGCGATGCATGGGATCTGGTATTAGATGGAGGAAAGATTGAAAAGGCTCTTCCTGTATATACAGTTCTTACATTAGCTGCTACAGGTTCAGAAATGGACAGATTTGCAGTTATTTCTGATCTTGAAAAGAATGAAAAATGGGGTACAGCAGCTGACGCAATTCTTCCTGTTATGTCTGTGCTTAATCCAGAATACACATACAGTGTATCACCAAAGCAGACAAGTGCAGGTACAGCGGATATTATGAGCCATACACTTGAAAATTACTTTAATAATGTAAAAGGTGCATATTTACAGTCAAGAATGTGCGAAGCAATTTTAAAGACATTAGTTCACTATGGCCCAATTGCACTTCACCAGCCTGACAATTACGAAGCAAGAGCAAACTTAATGTGGGCTTCAAGCTTAGCTATTAATGGTATGGTAAGTTACGGTGCAGGTGTAGGCTGGTGTGTACATCCGATGGAACACGAACTTTCTGCATTTTACGATATTACTCACGGTGATGGTCTCGCAATCCTTACACCTTTCTGGATGGATCACGCATTAAATGCTGAAACTGCATGGAAGTTTGGAGAATACGGACGTAATGTATTTGGTATTACTGGTGATGATGACATGGAAGTTGGTCGTCAGGCTATTGAATGCACTAGAGAGTATTTCAAGTTACTCAATCTCCCTGCCACACTTTCAGATGTGGGTATTGACAGCACTCATTTTGATATCATGGCTGAAAAGGCTGCAGCAGGCTGTGAAGGCAGCTTTGTACCGTTAAGCAAGGAAGATATCAAGTCTATCTTTATGGCAGCGCTCTAGAATAGAAGTTTAATTTATTAGAGTAAAAATATGTGATAAATAAAATAAACGATACCTGGTTAAACCGGGTATCGTTTTTTATGTTATGATTTATATACGATTTTAACCAAAAAAATGAAAAGAGCAACTTTCGGCATAAGTTGCTCTTGATGTTGAAACTTGATACGATATAAAACGAATAATAAGTTCAACTTAAATATAGACCTAATTTATATAAAATGCAACACTTTTTTATTTGATTTTCAAAATAATTTTTTAACTATTAAAAAACGTTGGAATTCCAACGTTTAGAGGGTGTTATGAAAAAAGATTTTGCAATACTTCTGGTGGATTCGGCCCAATTTTACGCTGATAAAAACATGAATACAAAACGAAAACATGCTGATGAAAATCACCAGGTTTCGGTATATGATATAGAGAAAGACCGCAGTACAGCAGAGGCTTTTTTTGCAGAGGAGTTTTCCGCAGAAGCCTTTACAGGATACGTAGGAAAGAAGTCTATCAGAAAGATAAACATGGACTACGGTATACGTCTTACGACTTTGCAGGACATGTTAGAGGAAATCAAAACTATCGGATACATGTTTATTTATGTGCTTCCGGTTTTAGATAAAAGAGCGCCCGAATACACAGAATTGCAAGAAGAAATAGAAACCAGAGTTGCTTACGGCTGCTTTGCAGACATCATTGTGGCCGGTGGCCTCGAGGTGGATGATATTAGTGAAAATATTCTTGAGAAACTGGCTGAGCATCTCAGAGAGGTGATTAGATGAAAAACAGATTTAAGGTAGCGCAGGCGCAGATTTTTGCTGCTGCTGACAGGGCTGAAACTGCTGAAAAAATCAGGAATTATGTGGTTGAGGCAGTAGCTGGTGGAGCGGATTTTGTGTGCTTTCCAGAGATGACAAACTGTCCTTATCAGACCAAGCTTTTTGTATCATATGGTGAGCCTGAAGGTGGGGAGACATGGAGGCTTTTCTCTGATCTTGCGGCTGAGTTTAAGGTGTACATTTCTGCTGGGTCCATTCCGGAAACAGGAGAAAACGGCAAGATTTATAACACGGCATATGTCTTTGACAGAGAAGGTAAGCAGATCGCAAAACACAGAAAAATGCACCTTTATGATGTAGATGTAAAGGGTGGAATCAGGTTTAAAGAGTCAGATATTTTTGAGCCTGGTGACAGCATTACGGTGTTTGATACTGAGTTTGGCAGAGGTGGACTCATAGTTTGCTATGATATAAGATTTATTGAAATTTCAAGGATTATGATAGATCAGGGCATCAGATTTTTAGTGGTTCCAGCCGCATTTAATAACACCACGGGGCCTCTTCACTGGGAACTTCTTTTCAGAGCTCAGGCCAGTCTAAATCAGATATTTACCATCGGTACAGCCCTGGCAAATGACCCGGATATTTCTTTTGATTCCTGGGGACACAGCATTGTCTGCAGCCCGTGGGCAAAGGTTTTAAGTCAGGCAGATGAAAAAGAAGATCTGATTTTTACGGATATTAATCTTGATGAAGTTGATCAGATCAGAGTGCAGATGCCGGTGCTTAGCCATAGAAGAAAAGACGTTTATGAGGTTGTGGAAAAATAAAAAACTGAAAAGTTTTGGATAATATAGAAACAGTAATTGAGTAATAGAGTTACAACATAACTCGGCAAAATTTTAAAATTATATTGGAGGATTGTTATGGTACGCCCGATTATGAGAGATATATTTTTTCTGAGTCAGAAATCAGAGCCTGCAACAGAGGCTGACAGACAGGTTATTACAGATCTGTTAGATACTCTTGCGCATCATAGAGAAGGTTGTGTAGGCCTTGCCGCAAATATGATCGGTGTGAGAAAGCGCATAATTGTGTTTAATATGGGTCTTGTTGATGTACCTATGGTAAACCCTGTTATCGTTAGTAAATCAGGTCCTTACGAGACTGAAGAGGGATGTCTTTCATTGGATGGTATGAGATCTACGACTCGATATGAGGAAATCGAAGTGGAATATCTGGACAGCAATTTTAAGAGTCAAAAGAGAAAGTTCAGTGGATGGACTGCGCAGATTATTCAGCACGAAATCGATCACTGTAACGGTATTATTATCTAATAGATAGTGTACGTAAATCGGGCGATAGTTCTGACAGATTGCTGAAAATTACAAATATACAGAAAGAAAAAAGGATGGTTCCGAGAGCTCCGCTCACAAGAATCATCCTGTTTTTTTGTTTTGAGCAGGCGTCAGAAGACGCGTTGCTCTGTATGGTTATTAGGTTGTTTGTTTGCGTTTATGTAATAAATGAGGTTTTATCTAGGGAGGAATGAATCCATGTCCATCTGATAGAAGAGGCCCTTTGATCTTACGATTTCTTTGTTGTCATCGTCAGCATCGAAAACTACAGCTTCTACGTAAATCTTGCGGCCTTCCTGCTTTGTAACCCAGGACTCGCATACCATGCGGTGACCGATCTTTGCAGGATTTTTGAAGTCTGTGCTTGAGTTGAGTGTAACTGCATCAACATGGAGAATATGGTCGATAGCATTTAACATAACTTCGTCAACAAGCATGAGAGAGAAACCACCGTGCATGAGGCCGTTGAGACCAGCGTGGTACTCTGTAGGTTTGAATTCCATGTGAGCCTTGCCGTCGATAAACTCGTTTTTAAGACGTAAACCAAATGGGTTAACAGGGCTGCATACGAAACAGTTTACATATTTTGCAGTAACGTCTCTATCCATAATATAAAAACCTCCGATAAATCATAATAAAAATACATCATTCTAATTATAAGTGAAACAAGTATAAAAGGCAAGTCGTATACTGTCAGAAGTGTTGAAAATGAGCAATTTTAAGGTATTTAGCGCTATCAGAAGATGTCGGAAAGCTTGCTAAATTCACAAAAAAAGTATAAAATTATAAGTTAGATTAGAGTGTAAAAAATGGACAAAATCCTTATAATATCCAATCGCAAATCACGAAGATTTAAGCCTTGAGAAAGGATGGAAATATATATGGCAAATGACAGAAAAGGACCTCTCGATAACCTGAACTGGTATCCGGGGCACATGAAAAAAACAAGAGAAATGATTCAGGAAAATCTGAAGGTAGTTGATGCTGTTATCGAAGTAATCGATGCTCGTATCCCTGTTGCCAGCAGAAATCCTATCATCGACGACATCATAAAAGAAAAGACTCGTATCGTTATCCTCAATAAGACAGACCTTGCTGACGAAGAACAGACAAAGCTCTGGGCTGAAAAGATCCGTAGGGATGGTCACTACGCATGCGGCATCAACTGCAACACTGGTGCTGGTGTAAACAACCTTCTCAGATATCTTGATCAGATTCAGGCAAAGAGAGACGAAGAAAAGACTAGAAAGAGACCGCTGAGACTCATGATTGTAGGTGTTCCAAACGTAGGCAAGTCATCTCTCATCAACAGACTCACAGGCAAAAAGAGTGCAAAGACTGGTGACAGACCGGGTGTTACTCGTGGCAAGCAGTGGCTTACTCTCACAAACGGTATGCAGCTTCTCGATACACCAGGTATCCTCTGGCCAAAGTTTGAGGATCCAAACGTAGGTAAGGACCTTGCTTTCTGTGGTTCTATCAAGGACGAAATCATGGATATCGAAACACTCTGTCTCGAGTTCATCAAAGTTATGCTTGTAGATTATAAAGATCTTCTCATGACAAGATACAAGGTTACAGAGCTTTCAGATGATGGTCTGGAAGCTATGGAACAGATTGCTCTAAAGAGAGGCTTTATCTTCCCTGGCAAGCGTATCGATTACGAAAGAACAGCAAAGACAGTTCTTGATGAGTTTAGAGGCGGTAAGATCGGTAATATCACTCTCGAAAGATGTTAATGGGGTGAGCTGATTTGACAAAGCAGGAACGCATCGAAAAGATGAAAGAGGATCTCCACAGAATGATGGCAGAAGAGCGTAAGCTCTACGCCGAAGGCAACGAAGCAGGTCCGGTAAAATATATTGCCGGAGTTGACGAAGTAGGACGTGGTCCGCTGGCTGGTCCGGTAGTCACTGCAGCAGTTATCCTTCCAGAAGACTTTTCATTACTGGGAGTAAACGATTCAAAAAAGATTTCAGAAAAGCGCAGAGATGAGCTTTTTGAACAGATAAAAGAAACAGCTGTATGCTACAGCATCGGTATCAGAGACAATCACGATATCGACAGGATAAATATACTCGAGGCAACAAAAGAAGCCATGACAGAGGCTGTGAGAGGCCTTGAGATACGTCCTGATCATCTGCTGATAGATGCCCTCACTTTAAAGGATGTGGACATACCGCAGACAGGTATTGTAAAGGGTGATGCAAACAGCGTTTCCATAGCGGCTGCTTCTATCCTGGCAAAGGTTACAAGAGACCGCATGATGGTTGATTATCATGAGACTTATCCTGATTATTCCTTTGACAAAAACAAAGGCTACGGTACAAAAGCTCACTACGAAGGGCTTGATCGTGCAGGGGCTAGTCCGATACACCGCATGTCCTTTTTGGTGAAGTATTTCGAAGGCAAGAAAAACACTAGATAAAAACAGTGCAAAAGCCTTAAAAATCAACAAAATAAAGGACTTTATACAGATAAATCAGTCTTGGTATAGTAAAATTAATTAGTTAAGCTGTTATTCAGGATCAGCAGATCGCATCACCGAATCAAAGATTCGGGGTGCGAGTGCATGTGATCTGCGCGCTGCATCAAAGATGCAGGCAGATCATCAGCGGAGCGATCGGGGATATGCAGCATTTGAAAAGTAGAAGGTATTCATACTATTAAGGAGAATTTCAGATATGGAAAAGAATCTTGCAAAGACATATGATCCGAAAGAATTTGAAACAAGGATCTACGAAGAATGGGAAAGCAATGGCGCATTTAAGCCAGGTAGTGACAGAACAAAAGAACCTTTCACTATCGTAATGCCGCCTCCAAATATCACAGGCGTACTTCACATGGGACATGCTCTCGACCAGACTCTTCAGGACGTTCTCATCAGATGGAGACGTATGCAGGGTTACAATGCTTTATGGATTCCTGGCTCTGACCATGCCAGCATCGCGACAGAAGTAAAGGTTGTAGACAAGGTTCTCAAGGAAGAAGGCAAGACAAAGGAAGACCTCGGCAGAGAAGAATTCCTCAAGCGTGTTTGGGACTGGAAAGAAGAATACGGTGGAACTATCACAAAGCAGATCAGAAAGCTCGGTAACTCTTGTGACTGGTCACGCGAAAGATTTACTATGGACGAAGGCTGCAGCAAGGCAGTTATCGAAACATTCGTAAAGCTCTACAATGAAGGTCTCATCTACAGAGGCAACAGACTCATCAACTGGTGTCCAAACTGCGGTACATCACTTTCTGATGCAGAAGTAGAACACGAAGACAAAAATGCAAAGTACTACTATGTTAACTATCCTGCAGCTGACGGTGGCGAAGGTCTCGTAGTTGCTACATCACGTCCAGAAACTATGTTTGGTGACTGTGCAGTTGCAGTACATCCTGATGACGAAAGATACAAGGATCTCATCGGTAAGGAAGTAATCGTTCCTATCGTTGACAGAAAGATTCCTGTTATTGCCGATCCATATCCAGATCCAGAAAAGGGTACAGGTGCAGTAAAGATCACTCCTGCTCACGACCCTAACGACTTCGAAGTAGGCGAACGTCACAATCTTCCAAAGTGGTCTTGCCTCAACGACGATGCTACTATGAACAGCCTCGCTGGCAAGTACGAAGGTATGGACAGATTCGACTGCAGAAAGGCCCTCACAAAGGACTTAGAAGAAGCTGGTTACCTCGTAAAGGTAGAAGAAAAGGTTATTCCAATCGGCGAATGCTACAGATGTTCAACTGTAGTAGAACCTATGATTTCAGATCAGTGGTTCGTAGCGATGAAGGAACTTGCAGAACCTGCAATCGAAGCTGCTAAGAGCGGTGACCTCATCCACGTTCCAGAAAGATTCGAAAAGATTTACATGCACTGGTTAGAAGAAATCCGTGACTGGTGTATTTCACGTCAGCTCTGGTGGGGTCACAGGATTCCTGCATACTACTGCGAATGCGGCGAAGTTGTAGTTGCTGCAGAAGCTCCAGAAGTATGTCCAAAGTGCGGTGGCACACACCTCAAGCAGGACGAAGACGTTCTCGATACATGGTTCAGCTCAGCTCTCTGGCCGTTCTCAACTCTCGGATGGCCTGACAAGACTGATGACCTTGAGTACTTCTACCCAACAAACGTTCTCGTAACAGGTTACGATATCATCTTCTTCTGGGTAATCAGAATGGTATTCTCTGGTCTCCACACTATGGGCGAAGTTCCATTCAAGCACGTTTACGTACACGGTCTCGTTAGAGATGCTCAGGGCAGAAAGATGTCAAAGTCTCT
>JAFYUX010000138.1 GCA_017549385.1 Bacillota bacterium | reverse complement strand
TGCTGGAAACCTATGTCCAGATGAACTATTTCGACAGGATACTCCGTCGTGCAAATATCAGACTCAAAGTTATGACTGGCGGTCAGTATGAGCTTATGAGAAAAGATTCTGCAGAAAACAAGCGCAGTCAGAGCGGTCTTGATCTGGAAGTTATCGACCATTACAACGGTACGCGCCGTAGCGTAAAGACTCTTTCAGGAGGCGAATCATTTAAGGCTTCTTTAGCACTTGCTCTTGGCCTTTCAGATGAAATTCAGTCTTCTGCAGGAGGGGTAAAACTTGATACAATGTTTGTAGACGAAGGCTTCGGTTCTCTTGACGGAGATTCTCTCAGACAGGCTCTTCAGGCTCTTGCAGAACTCAGCGAAGGCAAACGTCTGGTAGGTATCATTTCTCACGTAGGTGAGCTGAAAGAAAAAATCGACACACAGATCGTGGTGCGCAAAGAAAAAACAGGCGGCAGCACGGCTACTATAATCAGAAAATAACAGACTTGATCCCGGCAGGGATCGGAGATACAAAAGGCCAAAGGAGGCAAAGATGGAACATAAATTATCACCGGGACCACTTCTTGACAGCAATGGTCATCTCTGCGAAGCAGGTTATGCTACTAGTCTCGTAAAGACTTACGATAGAAAAGCTATCAAGGCTAACGGCCTGAGAATCAAAGAGTGGGATTATTATCTCATCTACAACGACAGATTTGGTATCGCTCTTACAGTTGATGACAACTCATATATGAGCATGCTCAGTGCGTCCATTCTGGACTTTACAACTCCTGGTGAAACAACTGTGAGCCCTATCGGATTTATGCCTATGGGCAAGACAAATCTTCCGCCTACAAGTGCATCAGGTGAAAGCAAGCTGGCTATCGGCAAGTCTGAGTTTACATTTACAGTTCAGGAAGACGGC
The DNA here is from genome assembly GCA_017549385.1 of Bacillota bacterium. Classification (GTDB taxonomy): domain Bacteria; phylum Bacillota; class Clostridia; order Peptostreptococcales; family Anaerovoracaceae; genus RGIG7444. The sequence continues at coordinate 4,149 of JAFYUX010000138.1, read as the reverse complement.
AGCCGCAGACTCAAGGGACATCTTGAAAAGTTTAAAAACGGAAAGCCATTTGTTTTTGATGTACTCCTCACAGATGAACCTCAGGACAGTATGGTTATCGCTACACCTTTCGCTGAAAAGAAGATTGCGTTCTACTACAACCAGAAGATTATCGGTATGCGCGCATCAGGTACAGTAAATGCCGGTGGTGACGAGTATGTTTTCGATCCTTCCGAATCATTCGGTATGCTCGACTGGGGCCGTGGTGTATGGACGTACAGCAACACATGGTACTGGGGCGCAGGTCATGGTATCGTTGATGGCAAGGTTGTTGGTTTCAATATCGGTTACGGATTTGGCGACACATCTGCTGCCAGCGAAAATATGATCTTTGTGGACGGCAAAGCTCACAAGTTCGAAAAGGTAAGTTTCAATATTCCAAAGACTGCTGATGGCAAGGACGACTTCCTCAAGCCATGGACTTTCACATCTTCTGACGGAAAGTTCGAAATGGAATTTGAGCCAATCATCGACAGAGCTTCCCGCACAAATGTTGTCCTTATCGAAAGCGACCAGCATCAGGTATTCGGCAAGTTTAACGGAACAATGATTCTTGACGATGGCTACGCCATCCAGCTTAAGGACTTCCTTGGTTTTGCGGAAAAAGTAAAAAACAGATGGTAAAAAAAGATCTCATGGTAATCCATGAGGTCTTAATTTTATATATTACTTTGCAGTTTCGATTTTCTGGTTTTCCTTCAGCTTTCTTCTGAAGTTGTAGAATGCTGCACCAAAGATTATGGCGTAGCCCATAAAGCTGAATATATCAGGAATCTGATTAAAGAAGATCAGGCCCCAGACAGTTGAAAATACGATTGTTGTATAATCGAAAATAGAAATCTCGTTGGCAGGGGCGTGGATGTATGCGCCTGTAACAAGGAACTGACCGAAGGTTGCTGATACACCTGCACCGATGAGCATAGCCATCTGGTAAAAACTCATAGGCTTGTAGTTTGCAATCATCAGTGGCAGAAGCACTACGCTGGAGAAAGTGGAAAAGAAGAGGACTATAACAGGTCCTTTTACTCCTCGCTGTCCCAGATATCTCACTGTGGTATAAGCCAGACCTGCTGCAAGTCCTCCAAGAAGACCGGCAATGGCAGGGAAGAGTGCCACGTTTGAGAAGCTTGGCTTGATGATAAATATTGAGCCTATAAGAGCTGTGATAACTGCAGCATACTGATAAGGCTTTGTCTTTTCTCTAAGAAATACAGCACTGGCCAGAACAGCAAAAAACGGAGACATTTTGTTGAGGATGTTTGCGTCTGCCAGCATAAGTTTGTCTATAGCGTAAAAGTTGAGAAGTACGCCTGTAGTACCAAAGAAAGAGCGGATCAGGAGATAAGGCAGGTCGCCTTTTTTAATCTCGACGCGTTCACCGTTTTTTATAATCATAATGGCAGCTGCAATGGCTGCTATAAAATTTCTGAAAAATGCTTTTTGTGCTGAAGGCAGATCTCCTGAAAGTCGCACAAAAAGTGACATCAGAGAAAATGCGAATGCTGAGCCTATCAGCATGAGTACGCCTTTTTTGTATGATGAAAGATTCATATATAAACTCCATAAAAAATATGACAGCGGATGCTGTCGAAAATTCTAATGCAGATTATATCATTTTTTGCATAAAGTGAAAGTTTTTTATGCGATAATGAGAGGTAATATAAACATAGAATGTTATGAAAAGGAGGGCTGATAAATGAGAAAAACTAAAATCATTTGTACACTTGGTCCGGCAGTAGATAATGACGAAAAAATAGCAAAGCTTTTAGAAGCTGGTATGGATTGTGCCCGTCTCAATTTTTCCCACGGCAATCATCAGGAACATCGTGAGAGGATAAACAGAGCGAGACGAGTTAGCGGTGATATGAGAAAACCTCTGGCTATACTTCTCGACACAAAAGGTCCTGAAATCAGAATAAGTACTTTTGTAGATGGACGAGCTGTTTTAGAAGAAGGCCAGCAGTTTATTTTGGATGATAAAAAGGATATGCCTGGTGATGCTACACGTGTAGGTCTTACATATGGTGACCTCTGGAAGAGCGTAAAACCAGGGGATCAGATTCTGGTGGATGACGGAAAGGTTGAGCTGGCCGTTGTAAAGGCTGATGGCGGAGCCATCCTGTGTGATGTTATTCATGGGGGCGTTCTCAAGGACAGAAAGAGTATCAACGTTCCTGAAGTTGTGATTCCGATGTCATTTATGAGCGAGACTGACAAGAAGGATATTCTTTTCGGCATCGAGATGAAAGTTGATTTTATCGCGGCGTCTTTTGTGCGTTCTGCTGAGGACGTGAGAGAGATGCGCAAATTCCTCAATGACAACGGTGGCAAAAACATCTGGATCATCAGCAAGGTTGAGAGCAGACAGAGTATCGCAAATCTCGATGAGATTATCGAAGCCAGCGATGGTGTTATGGTAGCTCGTGGGGATCTTGGCGTAGAGATTCCTTTTAGTCAGATTCCTGCTATCCAGAAAGAAATTATCCACAAGTGCACGTTAAAGGCAAAGCTTATCGTCACTGCGACTCAGATGCTGGAGTCTATGACAAAAAGTCCTAGACCGACCAGAGCAGAGGTGTCAGACGTAGCAAATGCTATTTTTGACGGTACTGATGTTATCATGCTTTCCGGCGAAACTGCGGCGGGCAATTATCCTGTCGAGTCTGTAAAGACTATGGCAGAGATTGCTCTCACTACAGAAAAATTCATTAATTATAACCGTGAGTTTATTAGAGACTATCTTAGTCTCGAAAAAAATATAGCAAATACTATCTGTGCTTCTGCTTATAGTGCAGCAAGGTTTGTAGGGGCAAAGGCTATCGTGGCGGTTACACGTTCTGGCCGTACAGCAAAACGTATTTCCGATTTCCGACCAAACTGTCCGATTATCGCTGTAACACTCAGCGATGTAGGTATTCGCAGACTCTGCCTCGAATGGGGTGTCCATCCGGTGGCATCCGAATTCAAATACAACGCTAACGATCTCTTCGAGAACGCGCGAGCGAAAGCTCTTGAAACTGGCCTTGTAAAAGAAGGGGATATTATCGTGGTTGTAACGTCTTCTGATTCTCATATGACAGAAGTGGATGACATTCTCAGAGTTTGCATTGCATAAGTGGGCGAAAGATATATTTTTACTGATTAATTGTTTGCATAAGTATATGAAAAGCGTTGTCTTGATGATATAATTACCTTGTATGTTTATGTAAATTTATAAGGCTGTCGTATGGCTTTGTAACGGTATGTTTATTGAGTTTCAATGATATGCCTGATTGGACAGTTTTATATCTGTATAGTGTTTAAAGGAGTGTATTATGTCTGAAATAAAGGTTGTGTACAAGGGCTATGAAAAGACAGTTTGGATGCACGGCAATGACAACGACAACAGCTATTTTATCTGCGAATTCAGAAAAGATGAGTTCACACCAGAAGGTTCAGACAAGTCTGTGATCTGGTGTGCAAAGTTTGAAAAAGAACTTGAATCAAAAAATTCTTGCAACCTGGAATGTCCAGAATACGGCTACTGCGAAACATGCAGAGGTTTCAGCGCTGTAGGTTGCGAACTTTGTGAAGTTCCTAGAGCAGCAAGAAGGGAGCAGAAATAATATGGCAGAAATCATTCAGCACTGTTCACCAATTCTGACTGGTCAGGGCAAGAGCCTTTTTACAACTGCAGATGACAACAACTACTACATCTGTCAGTATAGAGATGATGTACATAGAGACCCTAAAAACCCAAAGGGTAATTCTTTTATTACATACTGCACAAAATTTGAAAAGGAAATCACAGAAGATTTCCACTGTGGCATGCACTGCGAAGAGTATGGCTACTGCGAAACATGCAGAGGCTTCAGTGCAGTTGGCTGCCAGGTTTGCGAAGTTCCAAAGGGTGCTCGCAAAGAACAAAAATAAGTTACAGGAGAACGTATATTAAATGAGCAATAAGTATAAGAACAAAAATCTGACTCAGAACTTTGTATCAAGATTAAGTAAGTTTAAATTTGAGTGCACACAGTGCGGACAGTGCTGCAGAAACATCAAGCCAGAAGACAAGGTTCTTCTCACATCTGTAGACATCTGGCGTATGGCAAAGGCTCTCGACAAGGATGT
>JAFYUX010000137.1 GCA_017549385.1 Bacillota bacterium | reverse complement strand
TGCCTGATTCCTTAAGGAATTCGCTGTCTACATTTATCTGACCAAATTCGTTTTCGATCAGTACTATCTTTTCGTCTGCGAAGCAGTCGGATATAAGTTTTTTTATGAGAGTAGTTTTGCCAGATCCTAAAAATCCGGAGAAAATATCGATTTTAATCATTTTGCCACCTCCTGATGGTCATTTGTCTATACGCCGCCCAGTGAAAATATTATGCCTGCCAGGGCAGATATTCCTATAAAAACAGAGGGATGAATCTTTTTAAATTTACGCATCCCCATAAATATCAGAACTGCAAGGAAAATACACTTAAAGTCCAGCAGTCCGAATATTCCGGCAATGCTTGAGCCTGCGCCAGCTCCGCCGGCAAGTGCGCTGATATCGCCTTTTAAAAGAGCCATCTCCGCGACTGCCAGAGTGGCAACTGAGATAAGAGCTACTGATGCGGCTCTGAGTCCGTAAAATGCCCACTGAACATATTTGTTTGTACGGAATTTGTCTAAAATCTTTGCAACTATAAGGATGATTATGATACTCGGAGTGATAAGTCCCATGGTTGCAATGATGTCGCCCAGTACACCTGCGGTAGTATAACCTACATAAGTCGCCATGTTTACGCCCATAGCACCAGGAGTACACTCAGAAACGGCAATCATATCTGCCAGCTCGGCAGCAGTAAACCATCCTGTTGTTTCTGCCATTTCCTGAAGGAAAGGGATAGTGGCAAGACCACCGCCTACCGCGAAAAGTCCTGTCATAAAAAATCTGAGATAAAGCTGGAGATAAATCATCAGTCATTACCTCCCTTTATCTTTTTGGCTCTGATGAAGTTTATGATGATACCAAATATGCCAGCGCCCATAACCATAAATACAGGTGAGACAGAAAGCACAAATGACAGCACCATAACCGTCATAAATATCAGAAGTGTTGTTTTGTCAACGACTGCGTTTTTCCAAAGTTTGATGATAGCGTGTAAGCTAATTGCGCAAACTCCAGCTCTGATACCGGCAAAAGCGTTTTGTACGATTCTGTAATCTGCAAAATTCTGAATCAGGGCAGCAATAATAGTAATAACTATCAGCGAAGGTGTAACAAATCCCAGTGTGGCCAGGATGCCTCCGGTAGCACCGGCTCTCTGGTATCCTATAAATGTGGCTGTATTTACTGAAATTATGCCTGGTGTACACTGACCGATGGCAAAGTAATCCATGAGTTCTTCGTCTGTTGCCCAGCCTCTCTGTTCTACCAGTTCGCGCTGAAGTATAGGAAGAAGGGCGTAACCGCCACCGAAGGTGGTTATACCGATTCTGAAAAATACTAGATAAAGTTTTATAAGTTCTTTCATAACTGTGTCCTCTTGCGGTGTAGTTATTATTTCTGCGTTATTTTACCACTATATATGCGCTTGTGCTATAATAAATGAAGGGTTAAGGGATTCAGAAAAAACGGAGAAGATAAATATGGCTACAGAACTTATTCTTGGCATTCTTGTACTGACACTCACTTTGTCAGTTTTTTGTTTTATATTGCTGGTTATTCTGCTTACGAAAAACGGAAAGAAACAGCAGGTTAATATCGATGACAGCAAAATGGTTCAAAACACTGTAAATGTTATGGAATCCTACATGAGGATGACAGAGGATAGATTCAGAACTTTTGCTGCTGAAAACAATCAGAAACTCGATGGTATCAGAGACACTGTGGACAAAAGAGTAAACGAGTCTTTTGAACTCGTAAACGACAGACTGGAGCAGGTTTACAAAGGTCTGGGTGAGATGCAGAATCTCGCCGCAGGCGTGGGAGATCTGAAAAAGGTTCTTTCAAATGTAAAGACACGAGGTATTCTCGGCGAAGTCCAGCTGGCGGCTATTTTAGAGGATATCCTTTCGCCAGAACAGTACGACACAAATGTTGCCACAAAGCAAGGCAGCAGAGCAGTAGTTGAGTTTGCGGTAAAGATTCCGTCAGATGATGGATATATCTATCTGCCTATCGATGCAAAGTTCCCAGGTGAGACTTACGGCAGACTGAGAGATGCGATTGAGTCAGGCAATCAGCTTGACATCAACGAAGCAGCAAAGCTTCTGACTGCGACTATAAAGTCTGAAGCAAAGGATATTCGTGACAAGTATATCGATCCGCCAAACACTACAGATTTTGCGATTATGTTCCTTCCTTTTGAAGGTCTCTACGCAGAAGTGGTAAACCGCGGTCTTATCGAAGTGCTTCAGCGCGACTATAGTGTAAACATAGCAGGCCCTAGCACGATGGCGGCGCTTCTCAACAGTTTACAGATGGGCTTCAGATCCTTTGCGATTCAGCAGCGCAGCAGCGAAGTCTGGAATGTTCTCAGTGCAGTAAAGACTGAGTTCAACAAGTTTGAGTCTACGCTTAAGGCAACTCAGCAGCGTATCAGTCAGGCAAACGACGAACTGGACAAACTGGTGGGGGTAAGAACCCGTCAGATTCAGCGTAAGCTCAAGAGCGTATCAGAGCTGGATGATCTCAGCAGCGCGGCAGTGCTGGAACTGGATGACGAGGAGGTGCAGCTGTGACAGACATAGCTCTCTATTCTAAAGAGATTGACGCTTCCGTGATTCACTTTTTTGATGAGATTGATTCCACAAACAACTATGCAAAGGAGCTAGCTTCAAAAGGTGCTCCAGCTGGTACTCTGGTGGTGGCAGCTTCACAGACCTCCGGCAGGGGTCGCATGGGTAGAGCATTTCAGTCGCCGTCTGGTTCAGGTATATATATGTCTCTTGTGCTTCGTCCCGGTGAGGATTTTACAGATGCAGTTCCTGTCACATCTGCAGCGGCAGTAGCTGTATGTAGAGCTATCAGACAGATGACTGGTGCAGACGCAGGCATCAAATGGGTAAATGACATATATATAAATGAAAAGAAAGCTTGCGGAATTTTAACCGAAGCAGTACCTGATCCGTCTACCGGCAAACTGGATAGTGTAGTGGTAGGTATCGGCATCAATTTTGCAAAACCGTCGCAGGAAGTTATCAAAAGCATGCCTCAGGATGTCCAGGAAAGAATAACCTGGCTCTATGGCAGCTCTGAGAAACCTCCGGTTACACCAGCTCAGCTAACTGCAAAGGTAGTTGACGAAGTCATCGCAGTCTGCAGAGAGGCGAAAAACAGGGATTATATAGCCGAATATAAAAAATATTCTGTTATTTTAGGCAGACAAATTGTATTTATTTCTGCAGGTGAAAAACAAAATGCTTTAGCGCAGGACATCGATAAAGACGGTGGTCTTGTGGTGCTAATGCCTGATAACACTATAAAAACACTATTTAGCGGGGAAATTTCAGTGCGCTGGGCCGACTGATAAAGTACATACATGTTTTTTAGAAATACAATTCAGAGGGTTGCCCGCTTTGACTTTTTGGATTTAGTACGTTATAATGATAAAGTTCCCGGCTGTATATATTTCATACATAAATACAATTTTGGCTTTTGTATACGATATTGACGGACCGGTTAAAGATTCAAAACTTACTTTTAAAGAAATCTTTTAAGGAGACAAAACAATGAAGAAAGCATTATCAATCATCTTAGTGCTCGTTATGGCACTCGCAGTTCTCACAGGTTGTGGCGGTGGCGCTAGCAGCAGTGACGATGCAAAGACATACGTTATCGCAACTGATACAGTATTCGCTCCATTTGAATTCACAAACGAAGCTGGCGAATTCGTAGGTATCGACGTTGATATCCTCGCAGCAGTAGCTGAAGATCAGGGCTTTGCTTATGACCTCCAGTCTCTCGGTTTCGACGCAGCTGTAGCAGCTCTCGAATCTGGTCAGGCTGACGCTGTAATCGCAGGTATGTCTATCACAGCTGACAGACAGCTCAAGTTCGACTTCTCAGAAGCTTACTATGATTCAACTGTATGTGCAGCTGTTAAGGCTGACAGCACAGCAGCTTCTTTAGACGATATCAAGGGTTCTGCAGTAGCTGTTAAGAACGGTACAATGTCTGCTAAGTGGGCAGAATCTATTGCTGATGCTTACGAACTCGAACTCACATATTTCGATGACTCTGCTATGATGTACCAGGCAGTTCTTTCTGGCAACGCAGTAGCTTGCTTCGAAGACCACCCAGTAATGGCTTACGGCGTATCTCAGGGTAACGGCATGAAGTTATTAGCTGAAGAAGCTGGCGACTTCGCTACACCATACGGCTTCGCTGTACAGAAGGATCAGAACGCAGAATTACTCGAAATGTTCAACGCAGGTCTTGCAAACATCAAGGCTAACGGCAAGTACGAAGAAATCGTAAACAGCTACTTAGCTGCTTAATAGACAACTTATAGATTGTCTGTGTAAAACGGCCGCAGCTGTTTTATAAAAATAATAATTAGTTAGGGGAAATCTAGAATGGATTTAATCAGAGTTTTAGGCGACGCATATCCTACTCTTGTCAAGGGTCTGGTTATGACAGTTGAGATAACAGTTTTATCTCTCCTCCTCGCCTTAGTGTTAGGCATAATCACATGTCTGTTCGGTATGTCGAAGATCAAGCCGCTTAAGTGGATCTCAAGCGTGTATATCTGGCTTATCAGAGGTACACCAATGCTGGTGCAGGCAGTATATATCTATTTTGCTATGCCTCAGCTGGTTCAGCTTATTACAGGATCAAACTTTAAGATTGAAGTATTTACTGCCAGCCTTTTAACGCTGACATTAAATGCAGGCGCTTACATTTCTGAAATTTTCAGAGGTGCCATTGAGGCTGTAAACAAGGGACAGATGGAAGCTGCTCGTAGCTTAGGCCTGTCTTACGGAAAGTCCATGATCAAGATTATATTACCGCAGGCAGTACAGATTTGTTTACCATCCCTGGTTAACCAGTGTATTATCACACTCAAGGATTCTACGATCCTTTATGCGATCGGTCTCCCTGAAATCATGTACTACGGTAAGGTATACGTAGGAAGAACATTCGAAACATTAGCGACATACACAATTATCGCTATCTTCTTCCTCGCGATTATCACAATCCTTTCATTCGTATCTAAGCGCATAGAAAGGAGGTTTAAGGGCTAATGAAAAGTTCAGAAACTAAGATCGTTGTACAGGGCCTTAAAAAGAGCTTTGGTAAACTTGAAGTACTTAAGGGCATCAATGCTGAAATCTCAAAGGGTGAAGTAATCTGTGTAATCGGTCCATCTGGTTCAGGTAAGTCAACTTTCCTCAGATGTATCAACAGACTCGAAGAACCTACTGACGGCGCTATTATTATCGACGGTCAGAAGATTAATGATCCTAAGGCTGATATCGACAAAATCAGAAGACACATTTCAATGGTGTTCCAGCAGTTCAATCTGTTCCCGCACATGTCAGTGTTAGAAAACATCACTATGGCTCCTGTTACTTTAAAACTTAAGACAAAGGCAGAAGCAGTACAGAAGGCGATGGAACTTTTAGAAAGAGTAGGTCTTAGCGACAAAGCCGACTATAGACCAGCTGATTTATCAGGTGGACAGCAGCAGAGAGTTGCTATTGCAAGATCTTTAGCTATGGAACCAGATATCATGCTCTTTGACGAGCCGACATCTGCACTCGACCCGGAAATGGTAGGCGAAGTACTTACAGTAATGAAAGAACTCGCTGCTGAGGGTATGACAATGATGATCGTAACTCACGAAATGGGCTTTGCCAGAGAAGTTGCTGACAGAGTATTCTTCATCGACGAAGGTATCATTATGGAACAGGGCACTCCAGATCAGGTATTCGGCAATCCGCAGAATCAGAGAACTAAGGAGTTCCTCAATAAAGTATTATAAAAATCCACGGGGATGCATATGCATCCCCGTATTTATTTTTTGAGTTTGTGGCAGTTTAATTATGATAAACAATGCGTTGCAGAAATACGCAATCTTTTTTACCGGATAACTGATTATCAACTGTTTCGGTGACATGATAAACGTATCTTTTTATATCTTCAGATGGTATAATGATTTGATAAGGAGGAATTGAATATGAAATATTTAAATAAGTCTCGTCTGTTTATTCTTGTACTCTGCATTGTGATGTTATTTACATCTGTAACTTTTGCAGCAAGTAACAGAGTTCCTACAGCGCCTGTTTATTCTGCAAATATTATGATTGATGGTGAGTATCTCGAATTTACGGATGCAATTCCTGAAAACGTATCAGGTCGAATCATGATACCTTACCGCGTGATATTTGAGTATCTTGGTGCAACTGTTGACTTCGATGAAGAAACAGGTACTATCAGCGGAGAAAAAGATGGTATGAAACTTGCCATGCACAATGGTGATAAAAATATAAAGTATACAGCACCTGATGGTACCCAGTCCGTTATTCAGATGGATGTTGCGCCATATATTAAAAACGGTAGAACATT
>JAFYUX010000018.1 GCA_017549385.1 Bacillota bacterium | reverse complement strand
TTTTATGTACGAACTGGCTGTTATACGTCCTATTATCGAGGCGGGTTTAGAAGCCATATCTGCAGACGAACCAGAATACCTGGAAGCACAGCGTCTCCTGCGTATTCTCAGATGCGTAAAACCTCTGACTGATACTTCAAATGTCAGCAACAACTCCATCATGCGAGAGTTCATAGGTGGTGGCATCTGGGTAAAGTAGCGAGTCCGCGGAGCGGTCGTATAAGGCCGATCACTCCGTGAACTGATTAGAAAGGATTGGATTTGAAGAATTTATATATAGGTTGTCACATGTCCATTGCAAAGGGATATTTCAGAGCTGTAAAGGATGCTGTTTCTATCGGAGCAAACACTTTTCAGTTCTTTACGAGAAATCCAAGAGGAGGCAATGTAAAGGCACTTGACGAAAAAGATCTGGCAAAGGCAAAGGAGCATATGGCTGAACACAATTTTGGCCCGCTTCTTGCTCATGCTCCATATACAATGAATCTCTGTTCCGACAAGGCGAATATCAGAGAGTTTGCAAAAAACGTTTTAAAAGAAGATATCGAAAGGATGAAAGTCCTTCCTGATGTGAGATTTCTTTTCCATCCCGGCAGTCATGTGGGCCAGGGAAAAGAACAGGGCATCGCATATATCGTAGAAGCACTCAACGAGGCTGTCACAGACGATGACGGTCCAATGGTGCTGCTGGAGGGTATGACTGGCAAGGGCTCCGAAATTGGAAGCACTTTTGAAGAACTTGCTCAGATTATCCAGGGTGTAAAGCACAGCAGCCGCATGGGAGTTCTTATCGACACGTGTCATCTCCATTCTGCGGGTTATGATATCGTAAACGATCTGGACGGAGTCCTGGCAGAGCTTGATCGTGTTATCGGTATCAAGCGCATAGGCGGCGTTCATATCAACGACAATATGTACGATCTTGCGTGTCACAAGGACAGACATGCAAAGATAGGCGAAGGCAGTATCGGCCTTGATGCCATTGCAGCGGTAGTTTCTCATCCTCTGCTTTCAGGTCTTCCATTCAGCCTGGAAACACCAAACGAGCTTGACGGCTACGCGGCAGAAATAAAAATGATAAGGGAGAAAATCGGGATTTAATGAAATATTTAGAAAACCTCAATGATAAACAGCGCGAAGCTGCCATGCACACAGAAGGTCCTCTTCTGATTCTGGCTGGCGCAGGCAGCGGCAAGACAAGCACAATGACTCGCCGTATCGCGTATATGATAATGGAAAAAGGCGTATCTCCGTACGAAATCCTGGCAGTAACATTTACAAACAAGGCGGCCAGAGAAATGAGAGAAAGAGTAGAAGCTCTCGTAGGCGAAGGCCTCAATATGTGGATTACAACTTTCCACTCTGCATGTCTCCGCATACTCCGTATGCACGCTGACGAGCTGGGTTACTCAAGAGACTTTACGATTTACGATCCGGTGGATCAGAGATCCGTTATAAAATCATGCATTAAGGCAGAAAATGTAGACGATAAGACTTTTGCACCAAACTATGTTCTCAGCATCATCAGTGACGCAAAAGAAAAGGGCAAGGACAGCGCTCAGTACGCGTCAGAAGCCGGCGGCTACAAAGAGCAGGTTATTGCGAGACTCTACAAGGGTTACGAAGCAACCCTCAAGAAAAACAATGCCATGGATTTTGATGACCTTATCTGGCGTACAGTTTTACTTCTTGAGCAGTTCCCTGCGGTTTTAGAAAAATACAGAAACAAGTTCAGATATATCATGGTGGACGAGTATCAGGATACAAACTACATGCAGTATCGTCTGGTAAAACTCCTGGCTCAGCAGCATCAGAATATTTGCGTAGTAGGTGACGACGACCAGTGTATCTACCAGTGGAGAGGTGCAGATATCAAAAATATCCTCTCCTTCGAAAAGGACTTCCCTGGCACAAAGGTTGTAAAGCTTGAGCAGAACTACCGTTCAGCCGGAAACATCCTCAAGGCGGCTCACTCTGTTATCAAGCGCAACAAGGGCCGTAAGGAAAAGAAGCTTTGGACTGAGTTTGATGATGGTCACAAGATTATGTACAAGCGTCTCGACAACGAAAAGTCTGAGGCTAGCTACGTTGCTCAGGAAATCGACCGCTTAAAGACAAAAAACAGACTCTACTCAGATTTTGCAGTACTCTACAGAACAAATGCCCAGTCAAGAAACTTCGAAGAAGCTTTCATGGCAGCAGGTATTCCGTATAGAGTTCTGGGTGGAGCAAAGTTCTACGACAGAAAAGAAATCAAGGACATGATGGCATATATGCGTCTGGTGCTCAATCCTTCAGACGACCTTGCCTTTGCCCGTATTATAAACGAACCAAAGAGAAGCATCGGCGACAAGACTCTTGCAAAGCTTCAGATGCTGGCAGAGCAGTATGATGCAAGCCTCTTCGAACTTCTCACTGACGATGAAATCGTCGATGGCCTTTCAGCTAAGGCGGCAAAGGGTATTCGTTCCCTCATCAGCCTCCTGGCAGAGTGTCATTCACAACACGACGAGATGAAGGTAAGTGACGTGTACGACAGACTTCTTGTTGAAAGTGGTTACCTTGCAGCTCTCGAGGCAGCAAACACTGTAGAAGCAGAAGGTCGTATCGAAAACTTACTGGAATTCAAATCAGTAATGTACGATAGTGAGGAAGAAAACCCTCAGATTACTCTTGCTGAGTTTATGGAACAGGTGGCGCTGGTGGCTGACGTTGACAATCACCACGAAGACGAAAATGCTGTTGTTCTCATGACTCTCCACAGTGCAAAGGGTCTTGAGTTCCCAGTGGTATTTATGCCTGGTATGGAAGACGGACTTTTCCCTGGCTACAGAGCTATGGATTCACTGGCAGGTATCGAAGAAGAACGTCGTCTCTGCTACGTAGGTATCACTCGTGCAAAAGAGAGACTTTTCCTTTCAAGTGCAGTAACTCGTACACTTTACGGCAGAACAGACTTTACGAGAGCATCTCAGTTCCTCAAAGAAATCGATCTTGATCTTTTTGATGCTGAGTCAGATGGAGCAACAAAAAACAGCTTCCAGGAAGGTGGCGGCAACATCGAGGTTCAGCCTCGTCCAAAATACGGCCTCAAAAACAAGCCTTTCGATCAGCTCAAGTACATAAAGCAAAATACAGCAGACCTTAGAACAGCCGAGTCTTCTTCGAAGGCTTCCCTTACGGAAGGCACAAAGGTAAAGCATCCTAAGTTTGGCGAAGGTCTGATTATATCTATAAATAAAAATACAGCCACAATCGCTTTTGATTCTGTCGGCATCAAAAAGCTGGCTCTTGATATAGCGCCGCTTACAAAAATTTAGGACTGAACCGGTTATTCCGGTCTGTCCGGATAATCGGGGAAAAATATATGACTAGAGAACAGGCAAAGCTCCGCATGGAGGAGCTTAAAAATTTGCTGGAGCATCACAATCAGCTCTATTTTGATCAGGATGCTTCTGTTATCTCAAATGCAGAATACGATGATCTTTCTCTTGAGATGAGAGCTCTTGAGGAACAGTGGCCTGACCTTGCAGAGGCGGATTCTCCTACAAAGAAAGTAGGGGGTTCAGCAAAACGTGAGGCTGGTGTACTGGTAAAGCACAGAGTACCTATGCTTTCCATTCAGGACGTTTTCTCACAGGAGGAAGTATTCCGTTTTGTTCGCGATATGAAGGTAAAGCTGGGCCAGCATACTCAGTTTGTAGTTGAAACAAAGATTGACGGTCTTTCTGTTTCGCTGAGATATGAAAACGGACAGCTTGTAACTGCTCTTACAAGAGGTGACGGCAGAGAA
>JAFYUX010000136.1 GCA_017549385.1 Bacillota bacterium | reverse complement strand
CTTCCAGCGCTACACTTCGCAGCGAGCAGACAGTATCGATTTCTTCTTCAGACAAAGACATCTCATGTTTTTTTATTTTTTCATAAAATTCTTCTTGGGGAGAATCAGAAAAGAATTCCTCTGACAGCTGAAACGGTATATCATCAACCAGCCCAGCGACAGCTTCATTATTATAAAGACTGTGTCGTACAAAAAATTCTATAGACGGATAGAAAACTCTGGCTTCGTGACCGCTGTCTCTGACAGCTGCCGCCAGTGTAGCTGCCGCCAGTGTAGGCAGTATGCCTGAAAATAAAAAAACATGAGATGTCTTTGTCTGAAGAAGAAATCGATACTGTCTGCTCGCTGCGAAGTGTAGCGCTGGAAGTGTTAGAGGATCTATCGGATTCTATTTCAGAATGGAAACCGTTCATGCTCTGCTACAGCTTCACCTTTGGTGTATACCGGTTTGCTGAAAGGCTTTTCAGCGCGGTAAAGAAAAAATGTCCTGAAATTCTGATAGTTGCAGGCGGCAGCAACTGCTCGCCAGCTGTGGCATCAGAATTGTTAGACAGCTTTTCTGACCTGGATTATGTTTTATGTGATGAAACACCCCAAAGTCTTGTAGAACTCATAAATATATTAGAATCAGGTAAGCTTGCGCTTACGAAGAATATGGCTTCCCGAAGTTCAGGTGCATCCGAAATTCTGAAACTTCAGGATATGGATGATCTGCCGTGTCCGGATTTTGATGATTATTTTGATATTACAGACAGATTCGGCATAAAACGTGAAATGATCACACTGCCTTATGAGCTGTCTCGAGGCTGCTGGTGGGCAGAGAAAAAACCCTGTACCATGTGCGGATTTTTTGGTCATCATAAGTGTTATTCTTCAAAATCTCCGGAAAAAGTTATTTCTGAGCTCGCAGAACTTTCGCAAAAATATTCCGTAAGCAGATTTCGTTTTTCGGATCTCGTTCAGCCGAAGGCTGCGTACATCAAAGAATTGCTCCCATTGGAGGACCTTGGTCTTAAGCTGTTCTGGGAACTCAGGCCGGATACAGGAGGGGGAGATTTTGCTTTGCTAAGAAGAATCGGAATGACCTTTGGGCAGATAGGAATAGAGAGTCTTTCTGACGAGGCTCTGAAATGGATGAATAAAGGAACGTTTTCATTACAGAATATATATGCTCTGATGCAGGCCAGTAAGTATAAAATAGAGCTTGTATGGAATTATATGTACGGTTTGCCGGGAGAATCTGAAAAGTGGTATGTAAATGCGGCAGAGGTGATTTCTAAGATACATCATCTTCAGCCGCCGATTCCTCGCAGGATGTGGATTAACAGGTATTCTCCGATTTTCGAATCTGCAGGCGGAGCCTGCGCAGAGGATGGAAGTGTGTTGGACAGCATATTTGTGCAGGACGATGACAGTAAGATGGTGTCTGCGCATAATATCCTTCTGGATGCTATAGAGCAGTGGCGTCTTGCGTATAACAGAGGCGCAGTATTGTATGTGCTGATCAGAGATGATTTTTCGGGAATCGTAAAAGGAGACGGATATCATGATGAAATGATTCCTCTGGATCCGGAAGAATTATTAGTGTATTTATACTACAGTCAGCCTCACTCGCTTTCTGAAGGGGTGAAAAATATGGGGCTGGAAGAACGTAAACTCAAAATGATGCTTGATAAATTTACAGATATGGGACTGATGATTATACAGGATGATATTTTTCTTGCTGTGGCAACAGGTCATTCGCAGTATAAATGGGTCAAGTATAAGGAGCAGGTCATGTATCTGGGAGACGAAATGTTTCATATGTGAGAGAGGTAAAACATGTTGTGTGAAAAATACAAAGATGCTCTTCCGCAAGAAAGTATAGCACGTGCAAAAGAAGTGTGTCAAAATGTGGGCGCAAACGTCAGTGTAAAGATTACGAAGCGTCTGGATGGCGTGTACTCTGCCGTTTTATCAGAAGATGATTGCGGCTGGGTCACTTGCGGCAAAGGAACAAATGCAGCTTATTGTGAAGCCAGCGCATTTGGCGAAGCCATCGAACACATGAGCCATCACTTTGCGTATAACATGAATGCTCTTTCAGAAGCAGCTCTTAACAGCTGCGGGTTTCAGCGATATCCGGATGAACAGCTTCTGCCGATAGACGAGATTCCGGTTCTGGCGCCGGAAGTTTTGAGAGATATGCATGATGCATATTCTCTGGCGGCGGGGAGAATGGTATCTGACGAAGAAATATGCACCTTCCTGAAGAGGGTCTTTGACAGTGAAACTACGGTTTTTGTTCCGTATTACAGTGTCCGCAGAAAATGTACTGTAATGCTGCCTGAACTGCTCATAACAAATCTGTGCGGCACAAATGGCTGCGGTGCAGGAAACACACCTGAGGAGGCCGTCGGCCACGGGCTGGACGAACTGGCGGAAAGATTTGCTAAATATAGAATATACAATGAGGGTATAACCCCTCCGGAGGTGCCTCGCGAGTATATAGAAAAAGAATGTCCGGACATCGCGAAGACTATAAGTGAAATAGAAAACTCTGGAAAACTTAGAGTCCTGGTGAAAGACTGTTCGTTAGGTGTTGGTTTTCCTGTGGTGGCGGTACTTCTCATAGATTATGAAAATCAGAAATATATGGCAAATCTGGGATCACATCCGAGATTTGAAATCGCTCTGGAGCGATGTATAACAGAGATGTTTCAATTTTACGAAAGTGGAAGCAGCTATCTGCACAGGAAAAAGATGAGCAGATGGAACGAGGTTCCCGATAGCGTCCTGAATTCAGCAAAAAACTGGGTTTCTTTGCTTAAAGATGATGTTGGATTTTTATCTGACAGTTTCTTTGCAGGAGATCCGGAGTGGGAGTTTTCACCTTGGCACAGAGCAGACGGTTACACAAATAGGCAGGGTGTAAATGAGCAGATAAAAATATTTTCTGAGTTTTCAGATGATATTTTTATCAGAAATAACAGTTATCTTGGATTTCCGGCATACCGCGTATATATCCCGGGAATTTCAACGACACATCTTCCTTTTGACGAGTCTCAGTTTGAATGTGCAGAATTATGCAGCTGGCTGATCGAAAAGAGAGAGAAAAAGGAATCTTTCTCAAAAGAAGAATTGATTGCTATAAAAGATAAGGTGTTCGGTCTGCAGCTTTTTGCGAGTTCAATATTCTTTCATAACATGTTAGAAAGTGTATCGTATGCTTTATATGCTGCATTAGAATATGAGCTTGGCAACACGGGGGCGTGTGCCCGACTTCTCAAATTGCAGGATGATCCGAGGTGTGATGCTGCGGCTAAAGTGATAGAACTGCGTGATGCCGGTATTTCTGCAGAGAAAATAAGAAAACTCATAGAGCTGTTTTTTGATGAAGAGGCGGCAGAGTTTGGATTATGCTGGTGCGGTAAAGATGTGTTTGCAAGGCTGTTTGACATGTGTTCGGGTCATACGATGCAGCTTATTCCGGAAAAAAGCTGCAAAAGCAACGAGACTGCTACAGACAGACTACATGTTCGTATAAAAGAAGAGATGATTAAGCATGTTATAGATCAGAATGCAGCAGGTATACTACTGAAGGATGCAGACAGGTGGGTGTAGATGATAATATGATCGACGGCTTTAAAAAAAACAGCATCTTGCCTGACATGGGGATGGGAATAGTATCGATCAGCCCTGTGTGCGGGTGCAGTGGCGGCTGCAGATACTGTTACCTTTGCCTTAGAGAAGTTTCAAAATCTGATATCAACGGTTTTGGACTGCCTGAAACCTTGAAATGGTTAAGGGAAAATCCTGATTTTGCCGAAGGTGAAGATGGCTCCATACTATGTCTTGGAAGCTGGGGAGAGATTTTTCCTGACGCCAAAAGTATTCGTCTTGAAGTATACAAATGGATAGAGCAGCTGTTGCTGCTGGAAAATCCAATGGCGATTTTTACAAAAGGTCATCTGAGTGCAGCCGAAGCAAAAATACTGTACGATCTCCAAAAGTATCCTCACCAGCTGATGATATTTGAAACCGTGACATCCATAGAGTGGGCAGAAAATATAGAACCGGGATGCACGTATCCGGAACAGAGATTTCAGACCCTGGAAAACTGTATAAAACAGGGCCTGGATGCTGTACTTTATATAAATCCGTATCTCAAAGGCGTAACTGATGCAGATCTGGAGGATATGTTTAAAACATGCCGCGATATAAAAATCAGCGATGTGATCATATCTCCTTTGTTTTATAACGACAGAATCATTGATAAGATGGCTGGATGTGAACCGGTAAAGTACATATATAAAAGGCTGAAGTCTGAGAAGGATTCTGCTGAAAGAGGCATGGTCACCCTTGCAGGTCAGGTGGTGGCAGACGAAATCGCTCAAGATTATCCAGTGATCGAGGCACTGGCTGAAAAGTACGGACTGAGTATTTTTAACCATTATATGTGTGCGTTGAGCCGCCAGTATGGCAGAAAAAATACAGCATTCTGGGGGAATGCTGCAATTTGTCGTGATTGTGGTCATTGCTCTAAAATCGAAGGCCTGCAATAAGGTCGTTCTGTTAAAAACTGTAGAAGCGAGATCCATAAAAGATCGGCGGTCAATGAAGAAAATTTGAAACGAGTGGAAAAATATGGTAAAATCACTCCTGCAAAGGGGTGATTTTTTTATGGGGATTTTGAGCGCTTTTGGATGGGAGGTCGGCACTATCGGGGGTGCTGACTTGGTTAGATTTGGGCTGGCGGCTGTCAGCGGGGTGCTGGTGCTGTCTGCCGCCAGGTGGGTTTACGGCAGGTTGCCGGCAGGGTGGCTCTGCGATTTTGATGAGTCTCCCTGGGAGATGCACCTGCCGGGTTTGAGGGGCCAGGGCCAAATGGGTATGAAGGTTGTGCTGTGGGTGCTGATGAGTGTCAGATTTTTAGGCGGGATGTTGGACTCTGGCGTGATAGAAATTTTAAAAACAGTAATATGTATATGTGCTATAGTCATATCCTTATGTGATGCAGATTACATGATTGTGCCGGATCAGTTTGTTGCGGTTATAGGTGGATGTGCTGTGGCGTTGGCCTTGGTGGAAAATGCCGGAGGCGAGATGCTTTACGGAGCGTTATGGGGTGGCGGTATTATGGTGCTGACATCGGCTATTGGTCTCATATCTGGCAAAGGTGGAGCTATAGGTTTTGGCGACGTAAAGCTTATGGCTGTCTGCGGAGCAGTCGCAGGAGAGAGGGTATTTGTGCTGTATGTGTTGATGGCGGTTTCCAGTGGTGTGTATTTTACGCTAATGGTTGCGGCAGGAAAGGTGAAGTATGGTGAATGTCAGCCTCTTGGGCCGTGGATATGTGGTGCGATGCTGCTTTGCTTGTGATAAAATATATCGATAGAGTAAATAAATTGCGGGGTAAGTAGCATGAATATAAATATTACGACAACAGAAGAAAAGAGAGTTCCCGGCAAGGCGGAGCGTCTTGCAAAGGGTGGCATAAAGGCGGCTATTTTTGATTATGATGGTACGGTGGTAGACTCCATGCCTATGTGGTCTCAGGCTTCCAGCAACTACGTAAGAAGTCTTGGCAGAGAGCCTGGTCCAAATCTCGATGACCAGATTAAGCGTCTCGGCCTTGAAGAAGGGGCTGAAGTTTTTCGCAGTGAGTACGGTGCTGTAGGTACTACAGAAGAAATCGTAGAAGCTGTTCTCAACGGTGTTAGAAATAACTACAAAAATGAGATTGAGCCAAAGGAAGGCATCATCGAGGTTCTGGAGGATCTCAAGGCGGCTGGAATAAAGATGGTTGTAGCCACTGCGTCCGCCAGAGATATGATTGAGATCTGTAATGCAAAGCATGGTCTCGACAAGTATTTTGATGCTGTATTTACATGTGTGGAAGTTGGAGCAAACAAGAGAAAGCCTGACATCTATCATGCGGCAGCTGAGTTTATGGGCACAAAACCAGAAGAAACTCTGGTGTTTGAAGATGTTCGCCATGCAGCAGTGACTGCATCAGAAGCCGGATATCCTGTTGTAGGTATCTATGATGATGTGTCTTTCCTTGATAAGGATGATATCTATGCAGCTAGTTCTATTTATCTTGAGGACTACTCTCAGTGGCCGGGTATAGAAAACATAAATAAGGTTAAATAAAGTGTAAGGAAGCCTTGATTTCAAGTGCTTCCTTTTCGTGCTCTTGAGCTAATTACATGTACAACAAGGGTTCGAAGTGATATAATGGATAGAAAAGTATTTTTTGAAAATCGTTTTTTTACGGGGAAATATGAAGAATATTCTTTTAAAAATAGAATATGACGGAACCAACTTTTTCGGCTGGCAGAGACAGCCTGAGGTGAGGACTGTTCAGGGCGAAATCGAAAGTGTCCTGACTCAGCTTTGCAGGATTCCTGTTACCATCGATGGTACAGGTCGTACTGATGCTTGTGTTCATGCACTGGGACAGTGCGCCACTTTCTCAGGAGAGTTTGGTATTCCGGTGGACAGGCTTATGACTGCAGCAAACGATATTCTTGCTGAGAGCAGACTCAAAGCTGGTGACGTTCGTATCGTTTCCGCTCAGGAAGTAGAACCTGGTTTTCATGCCAGATTCAGCGCTGTAGGGAAGACTTACGTCTACAGGATTTACAATTCT